>NZ_JAMLIE010000003.1:0-232500 GCF_023954335.1 Aquamicrobium sp. | reverse complement strand
ATGATTGGCTTTGCCTAACCGCGGCCACCGGACAGATCTCGAGAAGCTGGTCTTTTTGTTGCCAGTGCCGTCTTCGGATGGGCATTGGCAATGTGAACAATCAAGTGTCTTAAGGGCAATTGGTGGATGCCTTGGCATGCACAGGCGATGAAGGACGTGATACGCTGCGATAAGCCACGGGGAGGTGCGAATACCCTTTGATCCGTGGATTTCCGAATGGGGAAACCCACCTAAGATACTTGGAAAATCAGAGCGGCGATCTGGCTCAGGCCCGGTCGCCGCTGTGGTTTCCAAGTATCGCATTTAGGTATCTTAATCCTGAATACATAGGGATAAGAGGCGAACGCGGGGAACTGAAACATCTAAGTACCCGTAGGAAAGGACATCAACCGAGACTCCGCTAGTAGTGGCGAGCGAACGCGGACCAGGCCAGTGGTAATCGTGAGACAAGTGGAACCGTCTGGAAAGTCGGGCCGTAGTGGGTGACAGCCCCGTACACGTAATGCAAGCGATTATCCTCGAGTAGGGCGGGACACGTGAAATCCTGTCTGAAATTGGGGGGACCACCCTCCAAGCCTAAGTACTCGTGCATGACCGATAGCGAACTAGTACCGTGAGGGAAAGGTGAAAAGCACCCCGACAAGGGGAGTGAAAGAGTACCTGAAACCGATTGCCTACAAACAGTTGGAGCCTGAAATGGTGACAACGTACCTTTTGTATAATGGGTCAGCGACTTAGTGTAACGAGCAAGCTTAAGCCGGTAGGTGTAGGCGTAGCGAAAGCGAGTCTGAATAGGGCGTTCAGTTCGTTGCATTAGACCCGAAACCGAGTGATCTAGCCATGAGCAGGCTGAAGGTACGGTAACACGTACTGGAGGGCCGAACCCATATCTGTTGCAATAGATCGGGATGACTTGTGGCTAGGGGTGAAAGGCCAATCAAACTCGGAAATAGCTGGTTCTCCGCGAAATCTATTTAGGTAGAGCGTCGGATGAATACCTCGGGGGGTAGAGCACTGGATGGGCTAGGGGTCCTCACCGGATTACCAAACCTAACCAAACTCCGAATACCCGAGAGTACTATCCGGCAGACACACGGCGGGTGCTAACGTCCGTCGTGGAAAGGGAAACAACCCTGACCAACAGCTAAGGTCCCCAAGTCATGGCTAAGTGGGAAAGGATGTGAGGATCCCAAAACAACCAGGATGTTGGCTTAGAAGCAGCCATCATTTAAAGAAAGCGTAACAGCTCACTGGTCTAATTAAGGGTCTTTGCGCCGAAAATGTAACGGGGCTAAAGCCATGCACCGAAGCTTTGGGTTTGCAGCTTGCTGCAAGCGGTAGCGGAGCGTTCTGTAAGCTGATGAAGCCAGATCCGTGAGGACTGGTGGAGGTATCAGAAGTGCGAATGCTGACATGAGTAACGATAAAGCGGGTGAGAGACCCGCTCGCCGAAAGTCCAAGGGTTCCTGCTTAAAGTTAATCTGAGCAGGGTTAGCCGGCCCCTAAGGCGAGGCCGAAAGGCGTAGTCGATGGGAACCACGTTAATATTCGTGGGCCTGCGGGTAGTGACGGATCGCGTGTGTTGTCAGTCCTTATCGGATTGGTCTGGCAGCGAAGCGGTCCCAGGAAATAGCTCCCGCGTATAGACCGTACCCGAAACCGACACAGGTGGACTGGTAGAGAATACCAAGGCGCTTGAGAGAACTCTGCTGAAGGAACTCGGCAAATTGCACGCGTAACTTCGGGATAAGCGTGACCCTGCAGCGGGCAACCGTTGGGTGGCACAGACCAGGGGGTAGCGACTGTTTATCAAAAACACAGGGCTCTGCGAAGCCGCAAGGCGACGTATAGGGTCTGACGCCTGCCCGGTGCTGGAAGGTTAAGAGGAGAGGTGCAAGCTTTGAATCGAAGCCCCAGTAAACGGCGGCCGTAACTATAACGGTCCTAAGGTAGCGAAATTCCTTGTCGGGTAAGTTCCGACCTGCACGAATGGCGTAACGACTTCCCCGCTGTCTCCAGCAGAGGCTCAGTGAAATTGAATTCCCCGTGAAGATGCGGGGTTCCTGCGGTTAGACGGAAAGACCCCGTGCACCTTTACTATAGCTTTACACTGGCATTCGTGTCGGCATGTGTAGGATAGGTGGTAGACTTTGAAGCGTGGGCGCCAGCTCGCGTGGAGTCACCCTTGAAATACCACCCTTATCTACATGGATGTCTAACTGCGGCCCGTTATCCGGGTCCAGGACCGTGTATGGTGGGTAGTTTGACTGGGGCGGTCGCCTCCTAAAGAGTAACGGAGGCGCGCGATGGTGGGCTCAGAACGGTCGGAAATCGTTCGCTGAGTGCAATGGCATAAGCCTGCCTGACTGCAAGACAGACAAGTCGAGCAGAGACGAAAGTCGGTCATAGTGATCCGGTGGTCCCGCGTGGAAGGGCCATCGCTCAACGGATAAAAGGTACGCCGGGGATAACAGGCTGATGACCCCCAAGAGTCCATATCGACGGGGTTGTTTGGCACCTCGATGTCGACTCATCGCATCCTGGGGCTGGAGCAGGTCCCAAGGGTATGGCTGTTCGCCATTTAAAGCGGTACGTGAGTTGGGTTCAGAACGTCGTGAGACAGTTCGGTCCCTATCTGCCGTGGGTGTAGGAATATTGAAAGGATCTGTCCCTAGTACGAGAGGACCGGGATGGACGGATCTCTGGTGGACCTGTTGTGGCGCCAGCCGCATAGCAGGGTAGCTATATCCGGACTAGATAACCGCTGAAGGCATCTAAGCGGGAAACTAACCTTAAAACGAGTATTCCCTGAGAGTCGTGGTAGACGACCACGTTGATAGGCCGGGTGTGGAAGCGCAGCAATGTGTGAAGCTTACCGGTACTAATAACTCGATCGGCTTGATTGTTCGCATTGCTCATGCCCATTGGGGCGGCAATGCCCAGCTTCTCGAATTCGAGCATGCATTTCGCCGACCTGGTGGTTATGGCGGAGCGGCTGCACCCGATCCCATTCCGAACTCGGCCGTGAAACGCTCCAGCGCTGATGGTACTTCGTCTCAAGACGCGGGAGAGTAGGTCGCTGCCAGGTCTGCAAAGTGCATGCTCGATCAGCTTCTCTTTACGTTTGCCCGCCCTCGAGCGGGAGCGGGGTCGTCAACCGGCCCCTTTTCGTTGGGAACCGTTTCCGGTGCGGTGGCTTTGCCGCCGTATGGTGCCGCGGGGTGGAGCAGCCCGGTAGCTCGTCAGGCTCATAACCTGAAGGTCGTAGGTTCAAATCCTACCCCCGCAACCAATGTTTACTGAACAAGCCCCGTTACCTGGTGACGGGGCTTTTTGTTGTCGTGCTGGATCTTTCACCCGGGATCGCCTTGCGATGCGATCCGTCAGAAATACACGGTTCGATACGTTGGAAGATGCCGTTTCCTGCGTTGACGAAACGCGATGATCGGCTATAGAGAAGCGCGCTGAGACATTCGGTGGCAATTCGGTGATAAGGAGGCGAGCTCAACTGCGCCTTCCGGCCGGATTTGCGGATGTCGTCACGGTGCGGAGAGGTGGCAGAGTGGTTGAATGCACCGCACTCGAAATGCGGCATGCTCGCAAGGGCATCGGGGGTTCGAATCCCTCCCTCTCCGCCAATTCATCCGTCAAGTGTCTGCTTTTTCTCGACTTTCAAGATGAATGGTGGCGTTGCGCACAAAGCCACGTACGTGGTCTGCTGTGCGCAGGGGCTGGTGACCGCTAGCGGCTTATTCTGATGCGTAGAAAGACGCGCTTCTTCCCACCTTTGACGCTAGGTACCTTCGAGGAAGGATACCAATCGTCATCAACGAGGTATAACCTGATCGTCAGTGGCAATGCGCATGAAGCGGACATTGCTGATCAGATCGGTGCGGCCTTTTGCGCTGAGGTCCGTTAGGCTTTAAGCCATCCTTTCGGGCCAGTTCCATCGTGCCATAGCTGAAGCGCATACTCTTCCGCTGTCGCACCGCTCACGCGGCTTTTGCGACGGACCAATCCTGCTCTTTCTGCGCGGGCGTAGCTCTGGACGACGGCTTCGCGGTCCATGCCGTGTTCGGCCACCAATTTGCGCATAAAGTCACGCTGTCCAAATGAAGGCTCATCTGCCATCGCTGTTCCCCTACTGCTTTCGCTAAGCTAGCGCGCCACCTGTGTACGAAACGCCAATTGTTTGGACGTCAGACTGGACTGAGAGACTGCGCAGCGACCTTGGTAACTCAGTTTACGGTTAGCGCCTCGCCAGCTTGCGCGGCTTGCCGGTGGTCGTGTCCCAATAGGCCAACCATCTCTCAGGCGTAAACTTGTCAACTTCGGCATCAAGCCATCTGGGAAATTTTCTACCGTATTTCTCTTTAACGGACGTTCCATTCTGGTGGTGGTGGGCGATCACGGCGTACCACCAGCAACGTATAGCTGCCCTAGTGCGCGGTTCATACGGGTGCACAGTACGAGTGAGGTCTCTTCCCCAACCGCGCTGCATGTTCTTTGAGACAGTTTTATACACTGCTATGCCCGCTTCTTACACGGCCCTCGCTCGCCCGGCTTGTGCGCGGGGGTCGGCATCAGCTGGTGACCCCCGGTTTACAGTGACCGCACTTCCGTTTGTCGGTGAAGCGAGGAAACTGAGCATTCATGAACCGCTCCGCTTCCTCTACCGAGTCGAACGGGCCATCCCAGCCGGTATTGCCGGAGCCGTTCTTAGCTTGGCCGGGCTGGCCTTGCCCGTCGTTACAGTGCGAGCAGGCGCCTCTATGAACGCGCGCGCGTTTGATCGGGGTCATATGCGAGACATAGTACTGCATGCCGCCAAGGATATCGGATTTATGGTCCTAACGCGACAAACTAGTGGTATCCGCCTGACATAAGAGTCCTTTGCGGGATTCCCATTGGTTTGCGCGCATGCGAATCTGATGCATGCGCACCGGAATATCTTTCACCGTCTCGCCTGCGGATCGTTCGCGGCTTGCGTCCGTGATCACCAACCGCAACAGCCCGCAGAAGCATGTCTGGCGCGCCGAGATCGTGCTGCTGTCCGCCGACGGTATCGGCACTGTCGAGATCATACGCCGGACCGGCAAGTCGAAGACCTGCGTATGGCGCTGGCAGGAGCGCTTTGCCGCAGAAGGTGTCGACGGGCTGCTGCGCGACAAGACGCGACCGTCGCGCATTGCGCCGCTCGGGCCCGAGGTCGCCGAGCGTGTGGTGGCGCTGACGCTTGCCGATCCTCCGGGTGAGACAACGCACTGGACCGCCGACATGATGGCGAAAGCTGCCGATATCAGCGCCAGCGCCGTCAGGCGCATCTGGAAGGCGCATGGCCTCGCGCCCCACCGCTGGCGTCAGTTCAAGCTCTCCAACGATCCGAAGTTCGTCGACAAGCTGCGCGACGTCGTCGGCCTCTATGTCGATCCGCCGGCCCATGCCATCGTGCTGTCGGTCGACGAGAAGAGCCAAATCCAGGCACTCGACCGCACCCAGCCCGGCCTGCCGATGAAGAAGGGCAGGCTCGGTACCATGACGCACGACTACAAGCGCAACGGCACAACCACCCTGTTCGCCGCCCTCAACGTGCTCGACGGCACCGTCATCGGCCGGAACATGCAGCGCCATCGCCATCAGGAGTTCATCCGCTTCCTCAATGCCATCAATGCCGAGGTTCCGCCGAGTAAGGCCGTGCACGTCATCCTCGACAACTATGCTCCCCACAAGCATCCCAAGGTGCGGGCATGGCTCGACCGCCACGAGCGCTTTACCTTCCACTTCACGCCGACCTCCTGCTCGTGGCTCAACGCGGTGGAGGGCTTCTTCGCCAAGCTGTCGAAGCGGCGGCTGAAACGCGGTGTCTTCCACTCTGTCGTTGACCTCCAGGCCGCCATCAACCGCTTCCTCGACGAGCACAACCTGCAACCCAAGCCCTTCAAATGGATCGCCGACCCCGACAAAATCATCGCCGCCGTCAAACGTGGGCACCAAGCGTTAGACCCCATCCACTAGCCGTCAAATTTTAAACTGCGGCACTACCCGGCGACCCCTTTTGTAGCCATACAGTAACGGACCCGTGCATAATGTCCCATCTGCGGCAAGCTCGAAGCTGCAGCATGCACTGCGGGGGGGGGGGGGCTTCGACAGCGGCACCGTATGACGAAATTCACCAGTCGCGCCCTGGTATCGTGATTGTAGAAGAGCACGGTCGTGAGCCGTGTTGTTGAGGGAAACGTGGCGAAGAAGAGCGTTGAAATTCAGAACCTCAGCGGGTTCATATGGTCGATAGCCGAGATCCTTAGAGGCGACTTCAAGCAGTCGGAGTACGGCAAGGTCATCCTGCCGTTTGTCGTAATGCGCCGCCTTGACTGCCTGCTCGAGGCTTCCAAGAACAGCGTCCTCGCAGCAGCCGAGACGCTTCCGACCGGCATCGACGACGCGACGCGCGACATGATCCTGTTCGGCGCGGTCGGTGACAACGTCAAGGTCTACAACCTTTCGCGTTTCACCTTCGATAAGCTGAAAGGCCAGGAACCGGCGCAGCTGCATTCGAATCTCATCGACTACCTCACGAAGTTCTCCGCAAACGTGCGGGACATCTTCCTAGACAAGTTCCTGTTCACCGATCAGCTCAAGCGCCTGAAGGATGGCGGCATTCTGTGGCCGGTGTTCGAGCGCTTCTGCGAGATCGACCTGCACCCGGATAAGGTCTCTAATGTTGAGATGGGCTATCTGTTCGAGGAGCTTATCCGGCGCTTTTCGGAAATCTCGAACGAGACGGCCGGTGAGCACTTCACACCCCGCGAAGTCATCCGCCTGATCGTCGACCTGCTGATCGCGAATGATGACACCAAGCTGACCGGCCGCGGCATCATCCGGCAGGTCTATGACCCGGCATGCGGCACCGGCGGTATGCTGGCCCTGACCGAAGAGGCGCTCAAAGACTTCAACCCGTCTATCCGGGTTGAACTGTTTGGTCAGGAGCTCAATGAGGTGGACCCGCTTGGTGAGACAGTTTGGCGGCTTGGCTAAGGTGGATCGGGTTGGTTTTTACGCCGCCAATTTCTCCATCATTTCTGCCGTAGCATAGACCTCGTCGGGTGTCCTGCCGTCGAAGGTCGAGTGGGGGCGTCGCCGGTTGTAATAGTCGATCCATGAACCGATGCCAGCCCGGGCCTCACCGCCTGTCTCGAAGGCGTTGAGGAAGACGCACTCGTATTTGAGGCTGCGCCACAGCCGCTCGATGAAGACGTTGTCCATCCACCGGCCGCGCCCGTCCATGGAGATGCGGATGCCGGCATCCTTCAACGTCGTGGTGAAGGCGAAGCTGGTGAACTGGCTCCCCTGATCGGTGTTGAAGATGTCGGGCCTGCCATGGCGGGCGATCGCCTCTTCCAGAGCGGCGACGCAGAAGTCGGTATCCATCGTGTTCGACAGCCGCCAGGCCAGCACCTTGCGGCTGAACCAGTCCATGATGGCGACGAGGTAGAGGAAGCCGCGCCGCATGGGGATGTAGGTCACGTCGGCGCACCAGACCTGATCGGGGCGCTCAATGTTGAGATGCCGCAGCAGGTAGGGATAGATGCGGTGCTGGGGATGCGGCTCGCTGGTCTTCGGCGCTTGGTAGATCGGTGACAGGCCGATCTTGCGCATCAGCCGCCGGACCCGCTTGCGGCCTACTGTGTAGGGCGGTGACAAATTAGGCCATGGAGCGCCGGCGTGCTGCTGGTGCGGGCGGAGTAAAAACCGTCCATTGGCTAGGCTGATCCCTTTGAGGATCGGCCGGGAATGTTTGCCGTGGAAGTCTATGCCGCTGTCCGGCACTTCGTGTTTGTCGAGGGCAACAGTCGTCGTGAGGCAGCTCGCGTTTTCGGGTTGAGCCGGGAGACGGTTCTGAAGATGTGCCGGTTCTCGCTTCCGCCGGGCTACACGCGCACGAAGCCTGTCGTGAAGCCGAAGCTTGGTCCGCTGCTGCCGGTGATCGATGCGATCCTGGAAACCGATCGCGCCGGGCCTGTAAAGCAGCGGCATACGGCGAAGCGGATCTTCGAGCGGCTTCGTGACGAGCACGGCTATGGCGGCGGCTACACGGTGGTGAAGGACTATGTCCGGGTTGCCCGAGCCAGGGGCCGCGAGACGTTCGTGCCCTTGTCGCATCCGCCGGGTCATGCGCAGGTGGACTTTGGCGAGGCGATTGGTGTGATCGGCGGGGTCCGGCAGAAGATTCACTTCTTCTGCATGGACCTGCCGCAGTCGGACGCACCCTTCGTGAAGGCCTATCCGGCGGAGACGACGGAGGCGTTCCTGGACGGGCACGTCTCGGCCTTCGCCTTCTTCGGCGGCGTGCCGCTGTCGATCCTCTACGACAACACCCGGATCGCGGTGGCGAAGATCTGCGGCGACGGCAAGCGGGAGCGAACGCGTGCGTTCACCGAGCTGGTGAGCCACTATCTGTTCCGCGACCGGTTCGGCCGACCGGGCAAGGGGAACGACAAGGGCAAGGTCGAAGGGCTGGTGAAGTATGCCCGCTCGAACTTCATGACGCCGATCCCGATGGCCGCCAGCTTCGACGATCTCAACGCCATACTGGCCGAGCGATGCCGGTCGCGACAGGCAGAACGAGCCGGCCGCCATGCCACGACCATCGGCGAGCGCCTTGCCGCCGATCTTGCCGCGTTCCGGGAGTTGCCTGCCGTGCCGCTGGAGCCTTGCGAGAAGCGCTCGGCCCGCGTCTCCTCGACGGGCCTGGTGCGATACCGCGGCAACGACTACTCGGTTCCGACCGCCTATGGCTTCCAGGATGTGATGGTGAAGGGCTTTGTCGACGAGATTGTCATCCTGTTCGGCGGCGAGGAGATCGCCCGGCATCAGCGCTGCTATGGCTCGGGCACCTTCGTCTTCGATCCTCTGCATTATCTGGCGCTGCTCGAGACCAAGCCGAATGCGCTCGACCAGGCGGCACCCCTGCGGACTGGAATCTGCCCGAAGCCTTCCAGCATCTGCGTCACCTCATGGAAGCCCGCATGGGCAATCGCGGCAAGCGCGAGTTCATCCAGGTGCTGCGGTTGATGGAGGCGATCCTGAAAGAGGTGGTGACCCATGCCGTCACCGAAGGCGATCAGGCTGGGCGCGATCGGCTTCGATGCGGTCAAGCAGATCGCACTGGCTCGCGTCGAGCGCCGCCCGCCCCGTCTCGATCTCGCTGCCTATCCGCACCTGCCAAAGACCACAGTGAAGACGACCTCGGCGGCCGATTACACCATCCTCATCCCGGGAAGAGCCGCATGAGCGGGAAGCCGATGGACACGATGCCGGCGGGAACGACGAGCGGCACGCCGCAGGTGCTGTTGGCCCATCATCTCAAGCAGCTGAAGTTGCCGACGGTCCTGCGTGAGTACGACAAGGTCGCCCGCGAGTGCGCCCGCGACGGTGTCGATCATCCCTGCTACCTGCTGCGTCTCGTCGAACTCGAACTGATCGACCGGGAACGGCGTGTCGTGGAGCGCAGGATCAAGCAGGCCAGGTTCCCGGCTGTGAAGAGCCTCGACACCTTCGACTTCACCGCCATCCCTTCGCTCAACAAGATGCTGGTGCTGGAGCTTGCCCGCTGCGAGTTCATCCTGCGCCGCGAGAACATCATCGCGCTCGGCAATAGCGGAACCGGCAAGACCCATATCGCGCTCGCCCTTGGCCTTGCCGCCTGCCAGAAGGGCTTCGCCGTCGCCTTCACCACCGCGGCAGCCCTCGTGCATCAGCTCATGGAAGCGCGCGACGAGAGACGACTGCCGAAGCTGCAGCGCGAACTCCAGGCCGTGAAGCTGCTCATCGTCGATGAACTCGGATACGTGCCGCTGTCACCCACCGGTGCGGAACTCCTGTTCGAGGTCTTCTCCCAACGCTATGAACGTGGCTCCACCATCGTCACCTCGAACCTGCCCTTCGAGGACTGGACATCCATCTTGGGCTCCGAGCGGCTCACCGGCGCGCTGCTCGACCGCCTGACCCACCACGTTCATATCCTGACCATGAACGGCGACAGCTATCGCCTCAAGCAATCCGCAGGTCGCAGGGCCGCCGCCGCGTCAAACGGGGCGGAGCAAAACCAGGCCACCGCCTGAGCTTCGTTCTTCCAGATTCAAAGGGCCGCTCGCTCGCTACGGCGCAATGTGGAAGCGCGCTCGCGAGCGGCCAGCGCCAAGACCTCAATGGCCTGCTTTTACTCCGCCACGCTGGTCCGGATTCCGACCGCCGTTGACAAGCTGCTCCTCTCCGGTCGGCTCGAACTCCTCGGGCGAGAAGCCGGCGTCGATCAGCGCGCGGCGGAAGAACAGCGTGCAGATCAGGCAGTCGCTCTCAGCCGAGATGGCGTGCGAGAAGAGCCAGAAGGCGCGCTCCGGCAGCGCCTTCGCCAGCTCGTCGCGCAGCGTGTACCATTCCATGTAGGCGCGGTAGGCCGGCGGCGAATGCATGAGCGTGCGCTTCATGTTGGTGACGTGGCCGCGCTTGCGCACCTCCTCGTCATGGGCGGCGCGCACGTCGTCCGGCGCGCTCGCATGGTCGATCTGGCTGATATGGGGCATGTCGTCCCTCCTTTGCGGGCGCAAGTCTAGCGCCGCGCGGCGGGCGACAGGAGAAACCGGCCGGTCGCGCCGGGGGCGGGCGGGAGAAAATTCCTCCCTCCCCACGCGGCCCGGGCCGCATCCGGTTTCGTCCCCCCACAAAAAAGATTTGCCTGCAATCACGATCCGGACAGGTGGAATTTTTACCGACCCGCCCCGGTTTTGGTCGGCATCGACATCGGCAAACGCCGATCCGTGTGTGATCGTATCCGGCGATGAACCAAGAAGAGACGGAGACGGAGTTGAGAAGCTTCCGTGATCTACGAGGAAAATCATTCCGGGATGGAGAATACAATACTGAAAATCTCCGGATGGAGACGAAATTTCCTTCGGAGCTATGCTTCCTCGATTCTGGATTTCTTCTTTTCCATCCTGAGGGGCATCAGATTGCGCAATGCCTTCTCGAAGTGGCGCGCGAGTCCTCCCGCCGCGACGCCTGACCGACACGCCCTCCTTTCGACGGATACCGCCATGACGCTTGAGCACCTGAAACCCGAGACGATCGCCCTCCATGGCGGAGCCTACCGCGCCGACCAGGCGAGCGGCGCCGTCGCGGTGCCGATCTACCAGACCACCTCCTACCAGTTCCAGGACACCGGCCACGCCGACCGGCTGTTCGCGCTCGACGAGATCGGCCACATCTACACCCGCGTCTCCAACCCGACGCAGGACGCGTTCGAGACGCGGCTGGCGGCGCTGGAAGGCGGCGCGGCGGCGGTGGCGGTGGCTTCGGGACAGACGGCGTCGGCCTTCTCCATCCTCAACCTCGCCGGGGCGGGCGACAATATCGTCTCCTCGACCGATCTCTATGGCGGGACATGGGCGCTGTTCGCCGCGTCGTTGAAGCATTTCGGCGTCGAGGTGCGGTTCGTCGACCCCGCGGACCCGGAGAATTTCCGCCGCGCCACCGACGAGCGCACCCGCGCCTATTACGCGGAGGCGCTGCCCAACCCGAAGCTGAACGTGTTTCCCATCCGCGAGGTGGCGGATATCGGCCGCTCGCTCGGCGTGCCGCTGATCGTCGACAACACGGCGGCCCCGCTGGTCATCCGGCCGCTGGAGCACGGCGCGGCCGTCGTGGTCTACTCGGCGACGAAATATATCGGCGGCCACGGCACCACCATCGGCGGCGCCATCGTCGACGGCGGCAACTTCCCGTGGGAGGAGCACGCGGCGCGCTTCGCGACGCTCAACGCGCCGGACCCGTCCTATCACGGCAAAGTCTGGGTCGAGGCGGCGCAGCCGCTCGGCCCCATCGCCTACGCCCTGCGCGTGCGCACGGTGCTGCTGCGCGACGTCGGCGCCGCGATCAGCCCGTTCAACGCCTTCCTGCTGATCCAGGGGTTGGAGACGCTGCCGCTGCGCATCCGCCAGCACAACAGCAACGCGATCAAGGTCGCCGACTTCCTGCACAACCACCCCAAGGTCGGGAAGGTGATCTTTCCGCGCTTCCAGACCGGCGAGGAAAAGCGCCGGGCCGACGCCTATCTCCGGCCCGGCAGCTACGGCGCGCTGGTCGGCTTCGAGCTGAAGGGCGGGCGCGAGGCGGGCCGGCGCTTCATCGACGCGCTCCAGCTTTTCTACCACGTCGCCAATATCGGCGACGCGCGCTCGCTGGCGATCCACCCGGCGACCACCACCCATTCCCAGCTCTCCGACGAGAACCAGCTCTCGGCCGGCGTGACGCCCGGCTATGTGCGGCTTTCGATCGGCATCGAGGATGCCGACGACATCATCCTCGACCTCGCCCAGGCGCTCGACAAGGCGTGAGCCATTCCCATCGACGAAAGGACAACGACATGAGCGACAGACTTCCAGGAAAGACGGGTGCGGCGGGAATCTCCCGGCGCGGGTTCATCGGCACGGCCGGCGCCCTCGGCGCGGCGGCGGTGGCGGGCGGGCTCCTCGCCAACCCGCTGCGGGGCCACGCCACGGCAGGCAACGCGACGAAGCTGCGCCTGTCATGGACCGAGTTCGCCGCCTGCCACTCGCCGGTGGCGTTCGGCGTCGCCGAAGGCGTCTATGCCAGGCACGGCCTCGACGTCGAGCTGTTCTATCAGGGCGCGAGCGGTCAGACGCTGATCCAGTCCATCGCCACCGACAAGACCGACGCGGGCGCGGGCCTGCTCTACGACTGGGTCAAGCCGCTGGAGCAGGGGCTGGATGTCAGGCTGTTCGTCGGCTCGCATGGCGGCTGCACCCGTCTTCTCGCCGCGAAGTCGTCCGGCATCGAGAAGCTGGAAGACCTGAAGGGCAAGAAAATCGCCTCCTATGATGTCGCCAGCCCGCCGAAGCACTCGTTCCAGGTGGCGCTGGCCAAGGCCGGCCTCGACCCCGAGCGCGACGTGGAATGGCTCAATGTGCCGTTCGACCTCGTCGGCGAGGTGGTCGGGCGCGGCGAGGCCGACGCGCTCGCCCATCTCGATCCATGGGCCTACGCCCACAAGAAGAAGTTCGATTTGACGGAAGTCTACAACACCCAGAGCGGCGTGTTCGACGGCGCGGTGTGCTGCGTGCTCGGCGTCAACGCGAAGTTCCTCGAGGCCAACCGCGACGCCGTGCGCCGGCTGGCCGAGGCCAATATCGAGCTGCACGAGCTGGCGGCCGCCGACCCCGACCGGGTCGCCGACTGGTTCGTCAAGAACCTCAATCCCGGCTTCCCGTTCGAGGACATCCGCGACAACATCGCCTCGTGGGACAACCACAACCACCCGATCGGCAAGGCGCTGGTCGATCAGGTGGAGTGGGCGGCGGACGACCTCGCGCTCATCACGGTGCTCGACCCGACGACCGACCGGCGCGAACTCGCCGAGCGCGTCACGGTCGACATCCTCGCCTGACCGCGAGGGAAGCATCGGTGAGCACGGTGACGGAAACCGGCGCGGCGGGCGGGGGCTATGCCCCGCCCGCGCTCGCGCAATCGCTATGGTGGCCCGGGCTTTGGGCCGCAGCGACGTGGCTGACGGCGGCGGGCATCACCCTCGGCCTGCCCGACATCATCCCGTGGGGCAGCCGCGACATCTTCGCCGGCCTGCTCGTCGCCGGAGCGGCGATCTTCGTCCTCTTGGCGTTCGGCATCGACAGGCTGGGCCGCTCGCGCGACGCCGTCGCCTATTACGGCCCGTGGATGATCGCGCTCGGCGTCTGGTTCGCGCTGTGGGAGCTGGTGACTGCCAAGCTCGGCTGGCTGCCGAAGCCGTTCTTCTCGCCGCCGCACGGGCTGCTTCACGTCTACATCGTCGACTGGGAGCGTATCGCGATCTGCATCGCCTATACGGCGCGGCTTTGGACGCTGGGCTTCTTCTCCGGCATTGCCGTCGGCTTCGTCATCGGTGTCGGGCTCGGCTGGTCGCGCGGCTTTTCCTACTGGGGCATGCCGCTCCTGAAGCTCATCGGGCCGGTGCCGGCTAGCGCGTGGATCCCGGCGACCTTCTTCCTGTTCCCGTCCACCTTCCAGGCCTCGATCTTCCTCGTGGCGCTCGCCTCCGGCATTCCGGTGGCGATCCTGACGGCGTCGGGCGTCAACCAGGTCAACCGCGCCTACTACGATGTCGCGCGCATGCTGGGGGCGGGCAGCCGCTTCCTCGTCCTGCGCGTCGCCATCCCGGCCGCGCTGCCCAACGTCTTCGTCGGCCTTTTCATGGGCCTTTATTATTCCTTCGCCGTGCTGGTGGTGGCCGAGATGCTGGGGGCGAAATACGGCCTCGGCTGGTATCTCCAGTTCCAGACCGCCTATTCGGCCTACGCCAATGTCTACGCCATGCTCATCATCATGGCGCTGCTGTGCTCCGGGCTGGTCAAGCTGCTCTTTGTCGTGCGCGACCGCGTGCTGGCGTGGCAGAAGGGGGTGGTGCAATGGTAGCCGCGCCCGCATCGCAGCCTGTCGGCGCGGCGGCGGAGGCGGGGCTTTCCCTGTCGTTCCGCGGCGTCTCGCACGCGTTCCGCCTCGACGGCGCGCCGCTGCCGGTGCTGGAAGGGATAGACCTCGACATCGCGCCCGGCGATTTCGTCGCGCTGCTCGGGCCTTCGGGCTGCGGCAAGTCGACCCTCCTGCGGCTCGCCGCCGGCCTCGATGCGCCGGCCGCCGGCGCGGTGCTGGCGAACGGCGCGGCCATCGCCGGCCCTGACCCGTCGCGCGTGCTGGTGTTCCAGGACCCGACGCTGTTTCCCTGGCGCAGCGTGCGCGACAACGTCGCCACCGGGCCGCAGGCGCGCGGCGTTGCAGTGCAGGCGCAGGCGCGCATCGACGCCGCGCTCGCCCTCGTCGGGCTTTCCGCCTTCGCCGGGGCCTATCCGCACCAGCTCTCCGGCGGCATGGCGCAGCGCGCCGCGCTCGCCCGCGCGCTGGTCAACGACCCGCTCCTGCTCCTGCTCGACGAGCCGCTCGGCAAGCTCGACTCGCTGACGCGGCTCGCCATGCAGGACGAGCTTCTGAAGCTGTGGCAGGAGGCTGGCTACACCGCGCTTCTCGTCACCCACGACGTGGAGGAGGCGCTGCTCCTCGCCAACCGGGTGATCGTGCTTTCCGACCGGCCGGCGCGGATCAAGGCCGACATCGCCGTCGGCCTGCCGCATCCGCGGCGGCGCGAGGACGGCGAGATCGTGCGGCTGCGCCACGATATTCTGGCGATCATGGGATATGGCGGATGAAGCCCGGCATGTCCCTTCCGCCGCGCCTCGTCCCGGCGTTGGAAATCCTCGGCGCGGCGCTGGTCGCCGTCGCTGTCGCATGGTGGGCCGTGGTCTACGGCCAGGTGATCGCCAGCACCGGCATGGCGCCGCACAGGACCGTGGCCTGCCTGCTGCGGACCTCGGACCTGTGCTCCCTCGCCATGTCGCTGTGCTCGGAATGGCACATCCTCGGCATCCGCCGCTATTCGGCGGAACTGTTCTGGAGCGGCGCGGCCGTCATCGCCGCGGCGCTGCTGGCCGGCTCGGCAGGGCGCGGGCGCGAATAGGGGTGAAGGAGGCCCGCCGCCGCGCGCGGGGCGGGCCGGAGGAGGGGAGGAGAACACGCGATGGGAACGACGATGAAAGCGGTGCGCTGCTTCGGGTTCGGGCGGCAGCACCGGTTCGTGGCCGACGCGCCGGTGCCGGTTCCAGGGCCCGGCGAGGTGCTGGTCAGGGTCGACGCCAGTGGCATCTGCGCCACCGACCGGGCGATGTGGGACGGGAGCGGGCCGTGGCGGCTGGCGTTTCCGTTCACGCCCGGCCATGAATTCACCGGCACCGTGGTCGAGTTGGGCGAGGGCGCGGGCGAATTGCACGGGCTGGCCCTCGGCCAGCGCGCCGTGGCCGAGCTCAACGTCACGCGCGGCAACGACTTCTTCCGCCAGCGCGGCCTCTACCACCTTTCCGACGCGCCGGAGGTGATCGGCGTGACGCGCGACGGCGGCTGGGCCGAGTACATGATCTATCCGGCGAACGCCGTGGTCCACAAGGTGCCGGACGCGGTGTCCGACAAGGCGGCCTGCTATGCCGAGCCGCTGGCCAACGCCATCCATAGCGTCGAGCGCGCCGGGATCGGGTTCGGCGACGTGGTCGTCGTTTCGGGTGCCGGGCCGCTCGGCCTCGGCATGCTTCAGGCCGCGAGGCTCAGGACGCCGCGCAAGCTGATCCTCGTCAATCCCGGCGCGGCGAAGCGGGCGCTCGGCCTCAGGCTCGGAGCGGACCTCGTCTTCCATCCCGACGATCCGGCGCTCAAGGCCGCCGTCGCCGACCTGACCGGCGGGCGCGGCGCCGACGTGTTCCTCGAGGCGTCGGGCCACACGGAAGCGTTCCAGGCCGGCCTCGACCTGATCCGCAAGCGTGGCACCATCGTCGTGTCCGGCGTCTACAGGCGGAAAGCCGAGATCGACCTCAACGCGCTCGGCGAATTCAAGGAGCTGAACATCCTCGGCAGCCGCCTCGCGCCCTTCACCTACGCCGTCGCGCTCGACCTGATGGCGCGCGGGCTGATTGACGGCGAGGCCTGCGTCACGCAAGTCTATCCGCTGGAGGCGTTCGAGGAGGCGCTCGACCGCCAGCCGATACCCGGCGTGTTGCAGGTCAAGGTGATCTTCGACCCGCGCCTGTAAGGAGGACGCATGGCCTATACCGCGGCGCATTGGGGCGCCTACAGGGTCGTCGACGGTGGCACGGCGCTGGCGCCGCTGGAGGACGACCCGCAACCCTCGCGCATCGGCCGCGGCTGGCTCTCGGCCGCGACCGACAGGCAAAGCCGCATCCTGCGCCCGGCAGTGCGCCGCGGCTGGCTGGACGGCGACCGGGGCGCGGGGCGCGGCATCGATTCCTATGTCGAGATGGAGTGGGACGCGGTCCTCGACCTCGCTGCGGGCGAGGTGGAGCGCGTGCGCGGCACGTTCGGCAACGGCGCGATCTTCGCCGGTTCCTATGGCTGGGCCAGCGCCGGCCGCTTCCACCATGCGCAGAGCCAGCTCCGCCGCTTCCTCAACCTCGCCGGCGGCTTCGTCGGCGCGCGCGACACCTATTCCCACGCCGCCGCCGAGGTGATGTTCCCGCATCTCCTCGGGCTCTCGAACCGCGAGTTCCAGGACGTGGTGACGAGCTTTTCCGAGGTGCGCCGGCATTGCGAGCTGGTGCTGGCTTTCGGCGGGATCTCGCCGCGAACCGCGCAGGTCGCCTCTTCCGGCACCACGCGGCACGAGGTCGGTCGCTGGCTCGGCGACCTCGCCGCGGGCAAGGTGCGGCTCGTCAACGTCTCGCCGCGCCGCGGCGACCTCGACGGGGCCGAATGGCTGCCTATCCGCCCCGGCACCGACGTCGCGCTGATGCTGGCGCTCGCCTTCGAGATCGTCGCCGCGGGGCGCGAGGACCGCGCCTTCCTCGCCCGCTGCACCGCCGGCTGGGAGACGCTGCGCGCCTATCTTTCCGGCGAGAGCGACGGCGTTCCGAAGACGGCCGAATGGGCGGCGGCGCTGTGCGACATCGACGCGCCGACGATCCGCGCGCTGGCGCTGGAGCTGACCGAAAGACGCTCCATGGTGTCGCTCACTTGGGGCATGCAGCGCGCCGACCATGGCGAGCAGCCGCTGTGGGCGGGGCTGGCGCTCGCCTCGGTCATCGGCCAGATCGGCCGGCCCGGCTGCGGCTTCGCCTTCGGCTACGGCAGCACGACGCCGGTGGGGCGCGACGCCCCGCTGGTCGACTGGCCATCGATGCCGCAGGGCGTCAATCCGGTGCGCGACTACATCCCGGTGGCGCGGATCGCCGACATGCTGCTCAGGCCGGGCGAGGCCTATACCTACAATCTCCAGCATCGCGTCTATCCCGACATCCGCCTCGTCTGGTGGACGGGCGGCAACCCGTTCCACCACCATCAGGATCTGCGGCGTCTGGACGAGGCGTGGAAGCGCTCCGAGACGGTGATCGTCAACGAGCATAGCTGGACGGCGACGGCGCGCCGCGCCGACATCGTGCTGCCGGCGACAACGCCGTTCGAGCGCGAGGACGTGATGGTCAACCGCCGCGATCCGGTGCTCCTGTGGATGTCGCGCATCCGCGCGCCGATGGGCGAGGCGCGCGACGACTACGCCATCTTCGCCGGGCTCGCCGAACGGCTCGGCCTCGCCGAGGCCTTCACCGAGGGGCGCGACGCCGAGGGCTGGCTGCGCCACCTGTGGGCGCGCTCGCAAGGGGTGGCGCAGCGGGCGGGCTTCGCGCTGCCGGATTTCGAGACCTTCCGCGCCGTCGGCCGCTTCGACGTGCCGCTGGCGGCGGAGCCGCAGAACCCGCTGTCCGGCTTCGTCGCCGACCCGCAGGCCAATCCCCTGCGCACGGAATCGGGGCGCATCACGCTGGCGAGCGAGCGGATCGCCGGTTTCGCCATGGACGACTGTCCCGGCCATCCGGCCTGGCTCCCGCCAGCCGAAAGCCTTCTCGATGCCGCGGAGGACGAACTCCACCTCGTCTCCAACCAGCCCGACACAAGGCTCCATGCCCAGAACGACCGCGGCTCCGAGGCGCTGGCCGACAAGACCGCCGGGCGCGAGGCGGGCTATCTCCATCCCGACACCGCCGCGCGCCACGGCCTGAAGGAAGGCGAGGTGATGCGGCTGTGGAACGCGCGCGGCGCCTGCCTCGCCGGCGTGCGCTTCGACGAGGGCATGCGCCGCGACTGCGTCGTGCTGCCGACAGGCGCCTGGTACGATCCGCAGATCGTCGACGGCGCATGGCTGGAGGCGCACGGCAACCCCAACGTGCTGACGATCGACAAGGGAACGTCGGGCATGGCGCAGGGCAACATCGCCCACACCGCGCTGGTGCGCATCGCGCGCTGGGACGGCCCGTTGCCGCCGCTGACCATCGACCGGCCGCCGCGCGGCATCAGCAACGGGTGAGGGCTGCCGGCCGTATCCGCCTTCAGCGCGCGAGAAAGGCGATGGAGGCCGTCAGGTTGACGGCCAGCGCGGCGATGAACGCGAGGTAGAGGACCGCGCCGGCGCGTTTGCCGCCGGCTTCCTCGGCCGCCCGGACGGGATCGTCCGGGCCGGGCGTTCCAGTGCACAGGCACATCCGGCCAGTCCCGTCACGCCTTGCGGCAGAAGCAGGAGAACTTGATCGAGACGTCGCTCGTCTTCTCCAGCTTCTCGATCCTGGCGCGGATGCTTTCCGCCTCCTGCGTCCGGCCGAGCTTCTGCAGGCACTCGTGATAGCCCTTGAGGCTCCAGATGTTGTCCGGGTGCTGGCAGGCGCGCGGCAGGGAATCGTTCAAGCCGAGATCGGCCTCGTAGACCGCCATCGAGTCCTCGACATGCCCCTGCTCGAGCAGCAGCGCGCCGAGCGCGTGGCGCGCCGGCTGCATCCAACCCCACGGCTCGTCATAGGGCAGTGCGTCGTCGAGCGCGACGGCGTTGCGCAGGTGCCCGAACGCTTGCGGATAGAGCCGCTCGCGATAGGCGATCTCGCCCAGCATCATCTCGCGGGCGACCGCCAGAATGTCGATGCAGCGGTTGTTGAACAGGTAGCGGCTCTCCTGCACCCGCGCCAGCGCGGCGTCGAATTCGGCCGCGCAGGCCTTGGCGTCCGCGACATTGCCGAGGACGCCGTGGGCGACGGCCTTGGCGTACCAGATCATCGCCGTGGTGACGCTGAACAGGCTTTGATCAGTGGGGAGCTCCTGCGCGATGATCTCGTGCCAGCGGCCGAACCGCACCATCACGTGCTGCTTGACCGAGACAAAGCCCTCCAGCCAGTCGGCCATCGGCGGGGATTCGACCCTGAGCAGCTCCTCCGGCAGCGTGGCGAGCATCTGGTCGGCGGTGGTGATCGCGGTCTCGTACTGGCCGGCGAACATCGCGCCGTAGATCTTGAAGTGATAGTTGTGGCAGCGATAGAGCGAATAGAAGTTGAGCGGGCCCCGCTTGGCGAGGAACTTGGTGTCGGCCTCGATGCCGGCCGTGTTGGCGTCGATCGCGGCGACATAGTCGCCGACGAGCACGTCGATATGGCTCGGCATGTGGGCGAGATGGCCCGCATCCGGCACGAGGCCGCGCAGCGCGTTCGCCGCCGGCAGCGCCCGCTCGGGGTGAGGCGACATCTCCATCGCGTGGATATACATGTGCAGGATGCCCGGATGGGTCATGCCGCCGGCGGCGAGGGCCTTGTCGAGCACGTCGAGGATTTCGCGCGTGTCGGCGCCTTCGGCGACGGTCCCGGCATTGATGTCCCAGAGCTGCCAGGGCGTGCGGTTCATCATCGCCTCGGCGAAGACGGCGGCGATCTCGGGATTGTCCGGCATCTGCGCATAGGCCTTGCGCATCGCCGTGGCGAAATCGTCGTTCCACTTTTCGAGGTCGTCGCGCGCCGCGGCGGCCTGATAACGGTGCGGCAGGGCCTCGATCAGCAGGCGCTCGAACTGCGAGGTGCCCTCGCGCAGCTCCAGCGCCTTCTGCGTCATCGCGAACGCCTCGTCGATGGAGCGCGCCGCGTCGTCCGGGTCGAAGGCGACCCACGGCTTGTTGTAGTTGCAGCCCAGCACGAAGGCCTTGCCCCAATAGGCGATGGCGCAGCCGGGATCGGCCTCCAGCGCGAGGTTGAAGCACTCGTAGGCTTCCTGATGGTTGAAGGCGTAGCACAGCACCAAGCCGCGGTTGAACCAGAGCTGCGCGTCCGGCGAGGAGGTGGTGATCACGACCCGGTAGGTGCCGAGATCGAAGTAGTCGGATGCCATGTCGTCTCTCCCGTTGGTGACGGTGGGGTTCAGGCCTGCGTGTCGCTGCCGGAATGGAAGTTGAAGACCGCGCCTTCCTTGATGCCGCTCGGCCAGCGGGTCGTCATCGTCTTCAGGCGGGTGTTGAAGCGCACGCCCTCCATGCCGTGGATGTGGTGGTCGCCGAACAGCGACCGCTTCCAGCCGCCGAAGGAGTGGTAGGCCACCGGCACCGGGATCGGCACGTTGACGCCGACCATGCCGATGCGCACGCGCGTGAAGAAGTCGCGCGCGGTGTCGCCGTCGCGGGTGAAGATCGAAGTGCCGTTGCCGTATTCATGGTCGTTGATCAGGGTCACGGCCTCCTCATAGGACCCGGCGCGCAGCACGGAAAGCACCGGCCCGAAAATCTCGTCCCTGTAGATCGACATGTCGGGCGTGACGTTATCGAACAGGCAGCCGCCGAGGAAGTAGCCGTTCTCGTAGCCCTGCAGCCTGACGCCCCGGCCGTCGACGATAAGCCTGGCGCCGGCCTTCTCGCCTTCGGCGATGTAGCCGAGGATGCGGTCGAGGCTCTGGCGCGAGATCACCGGGCCCATGTCGGAGGCGGGATCGTCGAAAGGAGCGACCTTCAGCGCCTCGACGCGCGGGGCCAGCACCTCGACCAGCCGGTCGGCGGTTTCTTCGCCCACCGGCACGGCGACGGAGATCGCCATGCAGCGCTCGCCGGCCGAGCCGTAGGCCGAGCCGATCAGCGCGTCGGCGACCTTATCCATGTCGGCGTCGGGCATGACGACGAGATGGTTCTTGGCGCCGCACAGCGCCTGGACGCGCTTTCCGTTGGCGGTGCCGCGGCTGTAGATGTAGTGGCCGATCGCCGTCGAGCCGACGAAGCTGACCGCGTCGACGTCCGGGTGGTCGAGAAGCGCGTCCACCGCCTCCTTGTCGCCGTTGACGACGTTGAACACGCCTGCCGGCAACCCGGCTTCATGCAGGAGCTCGCCGATGCGGACGACGACGGACGGGTCGCGCTCGGACGGCTTCAGCACGAAGGCGTTGCCGCAGGCGAGCGAGACCGGATACATCCACAGCGGCACCATGGCCGGGAAGTTGAACGGCGTGATGCCGGCGACGACGCCGAGCGGCTGGCGGATCGAGAAGCTGTCGACCTGCGAGGCGACCTGCTCGGAATATTCCCCCTTCAGCAGATGGGGAATGCCGCAGACGAACTCGACCACCTCGATGCCGCGCGCGATCTCGCCTTTGGCGTCGGACAGGGTCTTGCCGTGCTCGCGCGACAGCATCGGGGCCAACTCGTCGATGTGGCGCACGAGAAGGTCGCGGAAGGCGAACATCACGGCCGCGCGCTTCGCCGGCGGCTGCGCGCCCCACGATACTTGCGCCTTCTTCGCGACGGTGACGACATGGGCGACGTCGTCGGCGCTGGCGAGGCTGACCCTGCCGATGGCCATACCGGTGGCGGGGTTGAAGATGTCGGCGGCGCGGGACGACGCGCCGGCCCAGATCTTTCCATCGACGAAGTGTTGGACGGTGTTCATGTCAGCTTTCCTTTTCGCTCAAGGGAGTCTTGCGGCGCAACCGGCCGAAATCGTGGGGATCGTGCGGGTGGTTCGGGCCATGCTCTCCTCCGTCAGGCGACCGTCGCCAGCAGCGCGAGGCTCGCGGCCGAGATGAAGACCGAGGCGAGGGCGGCGAGAAGGAGCGGGCGCATGCCGCGCGCCCGCACCGCGCTGAAGCGGGTGCCGAGGCCGAGCGCGCCCAGCGCCGCCGCCAGCATGATCGGCGTGATCGCGACGATCGCCGCCTTCAGCGGCGCGGGCACGAGACCGAGCGTGTTGATCGCCATGCACAGCACGAAGCCGAGGACGAAGGTCGGGACGATCTGCGAGAAGCCCAGCTTGCCGGAGACGCCGCCGGAACGGTCGGCGGTCAGCACCGACATCGCGACCAGCAGCGGCGCGAGCAGGACGACGCGCGACAGCTTGACGACGACGCCCTGCTCGCCGGCAACGTCGCCGTGCTGGAAGCCGGCGGCGACGACCTGCGCCACCTCGTGGATCGAGGAGCCGACCCAGAAGCCGTAATCGACGGGGGAAAGGCCGGCGAGCTGCCCGAGCAGCGGATAGACGAGCATTGCCGCGGTGCCGAAGACGGTGATGCAGGCGACGGCATAGGCGACATCCTCGTCATTGGTCCGGTGGACGGCGTTCGCCGCCGCGATCGCCGAGGCGCCGCAGATCGAGGTGCCGGCGGCGAGAAGCCGCGCCAGCCCGGGATCGACGCCGAGGAGCCGGCCGAGCCCCACCGTGGCGAGGAACGTCGCCGCGACCAACGCGCAAAGGGCGAGCATGCGCACGAGCCCGACCTCGCCGAGCTGCCCGAGCGTGAGCTGGAAGCCGAGCAGGACGATCGCCAGCCGCAGCATGCGCTTGCCGAAGAAGGCGACGCCCGGCCCGGCGGCGGCGGGAACGGTGGTGAAGCTCGAGAATGCGATGCCGATGAAGATGGCCGAGATCATCGGGCTGAGCCCCGAGAGCCCCGGCACCTGCCGCAGCCCGTAGGCCGCCGCGGTGATCGTCGCCACCAGCGTCAGCCCCGGGACGATCGCCTCCAGACGCCGCAGCGGCGAGGCGGAAGTCGCATTCGCGACGGCGGGTCGGTCCAGAGTCACGGCGCAGCCTCGGCGAGGTCGTTGTTCGTGCGCCGGTTATGGATTTGCCAGATTGTGCGGTCCAACAGATTGATCTGATCGAACCGTTCGGCGTGATCGAACGGTTTGCGCGCCGCCGCGATGACCGTCGGGCCGTGCCGGGTGCGGGAAGTGAGAGGCGTGCCGTCTACCGCTGCGAGGTCGATGCCAAGCGTGGCGCTTTCGGGCGCGACGTTGCCGGATGCGGGTTTGCCGGATGGGGCGATGCCGGACAGAACGGCGGCAGACCGCATGATGGCAGGCAGGGCGATACTGACGGTAGGCAGGGCGATACCGGACGCGGCAACACCAGCCGGGGCGATGCCAACCGGGCGGATGCCGGCGGCGATCATGCCCGGCGCGGGCGCGCCGTGCCCCTGACGCCCTTCTTCCTCATGCGGGTGTTCTGCATGCTCGTCTCCTCCGTGCCCGTGCGAACGGATCATCCGCTGCGCCTCCCGTCGCGGAACGAATGTTGCGTAGCACAACAATTAATTGTTGACAATTATACGTAGATCGCTTTCCCTTGGGCCAGGAACGAGCGTTCTGGGCTGCAGGCGACGCCGGACGGGCAGGGCAGGGGCCGGGGAGGAGAACACGTCTTTTCAGGGGTTGCGCCGGTCTTTCTGGTGCACCGCGCCTGTCAACAGGCATAAAGGCGGCGTATTCTTTTCCGGTTTCGGAGTGTTCTTTCGAGCGGCGGCCGTTTCACGGCCTGCAAGCTTCACAGGCGCGGAGGACAGGCGTGAATAAATCGAGATCGGCGTCCGGAGACATGGCGGCAATACCCGAACTGCCGCGCTCTGTTGCCGCGATCGCGGCACAGCATCTCGAGCGCGAGATCATCGAGGGGCGCCTGAACCCGGGCGCGCGCCTCATCGAGGAGGAATGGGCCGAGAAGTTCGGGATCAGCCGGGGTTCGTTCCGCGAGGTGCTGCGCATCCTGGAGACGGCGAAGCTGGTGGAGATCATCCCGCGCCGGGGCGCGCATGTCGCGCGGGTCAACCGCCGCGACGTCGAGGAGATCTACATCCTGCGCAAGCATCTCTTCGAGCTGGCCTACATGTACGCCACGGCCAACATGACCGAGGAGCACCTGAAGGTGTTCAGGACCATCGTCGACGACATGGAGCGGGTCGCGGCGCGCGGCGACGTGGTCGAGTTCAGCGCCCTGTCGCAGAAGTTCGACGATCTGGTGCTCGACGTCGCCGACATCGTGCGCCTGCGCATGGTCGTCGAGTTCCTCGGCAAGCAGACCATCCGCTACCGCTATATCGGCTTCAAGATTCCCGGGCGGATCGAGCGGTCGCTTGCCGCCCACCGCGCCATTCTCGAGGCGTTCGAAGCGCGCGACGGCGAGCGCGCCGGTGCGACCGTCTACGACGTGATCGAATGGGCGGGCAAGAGCATTTTGACCAGCGTCTTCGGCAACGGCGCCGAGGAGCAGGAGGTCGCCCCGGACGGCCGCGCGAGGAGGAGACGGCAGTCGGGATTGTGACGATCTGAAGAAGTGAAGCCGGGCGGAGTTCGCGTTCCGCCGCCCGTCCCTGGATTCAAGCACTTGCAGACACGGCGCGACATCGCGCGGGAGGCCGGAAGGCATGCCGGCTCCCGCGACGGGTCGGCGCGTGCCTGATGGAGGCCGGCCATTCGATGGCCGCGGCCGGAAGGACAACAGGGCGCGCCGCGCGCGCCCGAAGCAGAGGAGACCGCATCCATGAGCGGCATCGTCATAACGAACGTCTCCAAGTTCTACGGGGCGTTCCATGCTCTCAAGGACGTCAGCCACAGCATGGCCGAGGGCACGGTCACGGTGATCCTGGGGCCGTCGGGCTCCGGCAAGAGCACCCTGATCCGCTGCATCAACGGGCTGGAGACGATCGACGCGGGCTCGGTCTCGGTGAACGGCGTCGACGTCTTCGACCGCAAGACCAACATGAACAGGCTGCGCTCGTCGGTCGGCATGGTGTTCCAGCAGTTCAACCTCTACCCGCACATGACGATCATGCAGAACATCACCCTCGCGCCGCGGAAGGTGAAGGGGATGTCCGCCGACCAGGCGCAGAAGCGTGCGCTCGAGCTGCTCGACCGGGTCAGGATAGCGGACCAGGCGAACAAGCACCCGGCGCAGCTTTCCGGCGGCCAGCAGCAGCGCGTGGCGATCGCCCGGGCGCTGGCGATGGACCCGAAGGTGATGCTCTTCGACGAACCGACCAGCGCGCTCGACCCGGAGATGATCGGCGAGGTTCTCGACGTCATGGTCGATCTCGCCCGCGACGGAATGACGATGGTGGTCGTCACCCACGAGCTCGGCTTCGCCAAACAGGTGGCCGACGAGGTCGTCTTCATGGACGGGGGCAAGATCGTCGAGTGCGGCAAGCCGGAGGCGTTCTTCGCCAACCCCACCGACCCGCGGGCCCGGCAGTTTCTTTCCAGCGTCGTGCACTGAAATACCAAAACAAACCGGAGGTAAATGAAATGTCCAGAGGTAGTTGGAATCTGTTCTCCATTGCGGGCGCGTGCGGCCTCGCGATGCTCGTCTCGGCCTGCTCCTCGTCCGAGGAGACCAAGAGCGACGTCGATCCCTCGGCGGCGACCTGGCAGGGCATCGAGAGCAAGGGCAAGGTGGTCGTCGGCGTCAAGTACGACACGATCCCCTACGGCTTCGTCCCGCAGGGGCAGGAGACGCCGGTCGGCTTCGACATCGATCTCGTCACCGAGATCGCCAAGCGCTGGGGCGTCGAGCTCGAGCTCCAGCCGGTCACCAGCGCCAACCGCATCGCCAACCTGACCACGTCCAAGGTCGACTTCATCGCCGCCTCGATCGTCCACACCCGCGAGCGCGACGAGAAGATCGACTATTCCGTCACCTACATCGCCGAGTCGATGAAGCTGATGGTGCCCATGGATTCGCCCATCAACGCCATCGCCGACCTCGACGGCAAGACGGTGGCGCTGGCGCAGGGTTCGATCCAGTCGCAGATGATGAAGCAGATGAACCCGCAGGCGCGCGTCCTCGAGATGAAGGACTGGGCCGACGTCTACCTTGCCGTCCAGCAGGGTCGCGCGGACGCGGCCTTCGACACGGCCGGCTCGCTCGGCTCGGCGGTCGCGGCGGCCAAGGACGCCGGCGTCTCGCTCAAGGTCGTCGGCGAGGACGGGATCGGCAACTCGCCTTTCGCGTTCGGCGTGCGCCAGGGCGACGCGCTGGTGCGCGACAAGCTGAACTTCACGCTGATGGACATGGTCGAGGACGGCACCTACGAGGCCATCTTCAAGAAGTGGTGGGGCACCCTCTACGCCAGCACCTACCAGGTCGAAGTCTGGCCGAAGTAAGCGTAGCGGACGTATGAACATGGGCTCCGTCAACTGGAACGTCGTGTTTGGTCCCGAAGGCCGGGCGCTGTTTGCGTCAGGCCTCTGGATCACCGTGCAACTTGCGTTCTACGCCATCGTCTTTTCGTCGTTGATCGGCAGCCTGATCGCGTTCGGGCGGGTGTCGAAATCGCCCGCCCTGCGCCCCCTGCGCGTGGCGCTGACGGCGCTGGTCGAGTTCATCCGCAATGTCCCGGTGCTGGTGCAGCTGGCATTCTGGTATTTCGGCGTCTTCGGCCTGTCCTCGGTCCAGTGGTTCGTGTCGCCGCTGACCAGCGTCTACAGCATCGAGTTCATCGCCGGCGCCTGCGCGCTGATCGTCTATCGCAGCGCCTACATCGCCGAGGCCGTGCGCTCGGGCCTGCAATCCGTCCCGCGTGGCCAGTACGAGGCGGCGATGGCGACCGGGCTCGGCTATGTGACGACGATGGTGCGCATCATCACGCCGCAGGCCTATCGCATGGCGCTGCCGGCGCTGATCAACCACTATGTCGGCGTCACAAAGAACACGAGCATCGTGCTGGTCATCGGCGTGCCCGACCTCGTCTTCCAGGCCTATACGCTGACATCGCGCACCTTCGAGGTGTTCCTCGTCATGGGCACGGCGGTGGCGATCTTCGTCGTGCTGTGCACCCTCGTCAGCACCGGGTTCAATGCCCTCGGCAGCTATCTCGACCGAAGGTGGGGATACGCCCAGCCCTCGCATGGCCCGCGCTCCGTGAAATCCTGGCTCAAGGCGCTGGCGGCATGAACGCGATCCTGAACAACTGGGAATACATGATCTCCGGCCTGCGCTACACCTTCGCGCTGGCGCTGGTCGGCATCGTCGGGAGCTTCCTGTTCGGCTGTGTCCTCGCTACATTGCGCCTGTCGCCCTACCTGCCGGTGCGGCTGGCGGCCAAGGCCTTCATCGAGCTGGTCCGAAGCGTCCCGCTGCTGCTGTTCATCTTCTTCACCTACTTCCTGATGACGGAGCTGGGCTACAACGTCTCGGCCTTCGTCTCGGGCAGCATCGCGCTCGCGGTGTTCACCAGCGTCTATGTGGCGGAGATCATCCGCAGCGGCATCCTCGGCGTGCATCCGGGCCATGTGGAGGCGGCGCGCGCCAGCGGGCTCAGCTACCTGCAGACCATGCGTTACGTGGTGCTGCCGCAGGCGGTGCGCCGCATGATGCCGTCGCTCTCCTCCGAATTCATCATGCTGGTCAAGGAAACCTCGCTGGTCTCCGTCATCGGCGTGCAGGAGTTCTACACCCGCGTCAGCATCACCAATGCGCGCGTCCTCGTCCATCCGTTCGAGCTGCTGGCCTTCGCCGCGGTCGTCTATTTCTGCATCTGCTTCGTGCTCAGCCTCATCGCGAGGCGATACGAGCTCAGATCCGACATCTGAAGCCGGCTGTCGGGCGTTTTTCTGCGAAAGATCATCATGGAGTCCATTGTGAAGGAAGAAGAAGGCTACACCCTGAGCAGTCCGCTGTTCGAGGATCTCTGGTCGAGGGCGCCGATGCGCCGGAAATTCAGCGACCGGGACATGGTCGGCGGGTGGGTCCGCGCCGAGGTGGCGCTGGCGCGCGCGCAGGCAGAGCTCGGCCTGATCCCGGAGGATGCGGCTAAGGCCATCGCGGAGGCCGGCCGCACCCACGCGTTCGACATGGTGGCGATGCGCCACGGCGTCACCGCGACGCTCCACCAGCTGATGCCGTTCATCAACCAGCTGCGCGACGCCTGCCCGGGCGATGCGGGGCAGTATCTCCACTGGGGTGCGACGACGCAGGACATCATCGACACCGGCGCCATGCTGCGCTCGAAGGAAGCGATCGCGATGATCGTCGAGGGGTTGGAGTCGCTGGAATCGGCGCTGGCGGCGCTGTGCGAGCGCGAGGCCGAGACCGTGATGGCCGGGCGCACCCACGGCCAGCAGGCGCTGCCCATCACCTTCGGCTTCAAGGTCGCCAACTGGCTTTCCGAGGTTCGCCGCAACATCGACCGGCTGAAGGCGATGTCGGAGCGCGTCTTCGTGGTCTCGATCGTCGGCGCGGTCGGCACCTCCGCCTATATGGGGCCGAAGGGGCTGGAGGTTGCGCGCAAGGTCGCGGCCGATCTCGGGCTCGGCTGGGACCCTGTCTCGTGGCAGGCGGCGCGCGACCGCCTCGGCGAGATGCTGTCGACGATGATCCTGACCGGCTCCTCGCTCGGCCGCATCGGCCACGAGCTCGCCGTCCTCCAGAAGACCGAGCTGTCCGAGGTCCACGAGCCGCATGGGCCGGAGCAGGTCGGCTCCAGCACCATGCCGCAGAAGCGCAACCCGAGCATCGCCGAGGGCGTCCTGTCGGCCGGGCTGATGCTGCGGGCCCAGGCCGGCCTCGCCATGGAGCTGATGGCGACCGAGCACGAGCGCGACGATTCGCGCTGGCAGATCGATTCGCGCATCGTGCCGGAAGTCTTCCTGCTGCTAGATGGCCAGATCGGCAACCTCACCTATCTCGTCGAGGGGCTGGAGGTCGACCGCGAGCGCATGCGCGCCAACATCGTCGACGAGATCGCGGGCGAGCCGATGATGCGCGCGCTCGCCTCCTTCCTCGGCCGCCACAACGCGCATGACGTGCTGCACGAATGCTTCATGACCGCGCATGAGAAGCGCATTCCGATCCTAGATGCGCTGAGCGCGAACGAGGCCGTCAGCGCGCATTTGAACAGGGAACAGCTTCGGTCGCTCATGGACCCCGCGTCCTATCTCGGCGTTGCGGTCGAGGTCGCCCGCAATGAGGCCCGCCGGGCACGATGAAGCCGTCCGCCGAACGCCGGGAGCGTCCGTCTCCCGGCGTTCGGCATTCCAATTTTCTTTTTGCTGCGGAGAACGAGCCATTGGTCCGTCGCGCCGATAGGGCCGGGGAAGCCGGCATGGGAAATGAGGCCGTCACCGCCGTCCTCGCCGACTACGCGCTGGGCGACGTTGCGCGCCATGTGACGGGGGAGGCGCTGCGGCAGGCCCGCGACACGCTGCTCGACACGGTCGGCGTCGCGCTCGCGGCGCGGGACTCGGTGCTCGTAGCAGTGCTGGCGAAGACCCATGCGGGAAGCGCCGGCGCGGCGGGCTCGACCATCTGGACGAGCGGGCGCCGCGCCGATCCCGAGATCGCGGCTATGGTCAACGGCGCCACCGCCCACGCGCTCGACTACGACGACACCAACGAATCGATCCGCGGCCATCTCGCCTCGACGATCTGGCCGGTGCTTCTCGCGCTCGGCGAGGAGATCCGGCCGAGCGGCCGGGCGCTGGCCGAGGCCTATGTGGTCGGCGTGCGCGCTGCGGTCGCCGTCGCCGACGGCATGGCGATCGACGACCACTACGCCCGCGGCTGGCATTCGACCTCGACCGTCGGCGTCGTCGCCGCAACCTGCGCCGCCGCGCGTCTGCTCGGCATGAGCGCGGCGCAGACGCGGCACGCGCTGGGCCTCGCGGGAAGCATGGCGAGCGGCAGCCGCCAGAACTTCGGCACGATGACCAAGCCGTTCCATGCCGGGCTCGCCGCACGCAACGCGGTGCTCGCCGCGACGCTCGCCCGCGCCGGCTTCGAGGCCAACCCCTCGATGCTGGAAGGGCCGCTGGGCTACTACGCGCTGATGGCCGGCCGCGCGCGGCTGGCCCAGGTGGCGCGGAGCCTTGATGAGGCATGGACGCCGGCGCGCCACGGCGTCAGCCTCAAGAACTACGCGGTCTGCTACAACCTTCATCGCATGTGCGACGCCATGGCGGCACTGAAGGCGCGCACCGGCCTCAGGCCCGGCGACGTCGAGCGCATCGATGTCGCCATCGAGCCGCAGGGCAAGGCGCCGCTCATCCACAGCCGGCCGGGCGCGGCGCTGGAATGCAAGTTCAGCGCCGAATACGTCCTCGCCGCGCTGCTCCACGGCCGCGGCCTCGGCCCGGCCGATTTCGGCGATGGGATTCTCGAGCACGAGGCGCTGCGATCGCTGATGCGCCGCATCGAGGTTTGCGAGCAGAAGATGCCTCCGGCCGGCGCGCCGGAATGGCTCGAAGGCTATGCCGTGGTCACGGTGACGCTTCGTTCCGGCGCGCGTCTCACCGAGCGCGTCGACAACCCGAAGGGCCATTGGGGCGCGCCGTTCTCGCGCGAGGAGATCGCGCGAAAATTCCGCGATTGCGTGGCGTTCGGCTTTCCCGGCGCAGACGCGGCCGGGCTGGAAGAAGAAATCCTCGCCGTCACAGAGGCCGACCGCTTCGAGGGGTTTTCGAGGCTTCCGGCGCAAGTTCCCGGTCGCGGCTAGGCCGATCCCCATATCGTCGCCGGATCGATCGCGTCGATCGAGGCCCGGCCGGTCAGCGCCATGGCGACCTCCAGCTCGGCGCGCAGGATGACGAGAAGATGGGCGACGCCGACCGGGCCGGCGACCGCCAGCGCGTGCATCACCGGCTGGCCGATCATGCAGGCGCGGGCGCCGAGCGCCAGCGCCTTCAGGATGTCGGTGCCGCGGCGGATGCCGCCGTCGAGGAGGAGGGGGACGCGCCCTTCGACCCGCGCGGCGACCGCCTTCAGCGCGTCGATGCTGGCCGGTAGGGTGTCGAGCGTCCGCCCGCCATGGTTGGAGACGGCGACGGCGTCGGCGCCGAGCCCGATCGCCCGCTCGGCGTCGTCAGGATGGACGATGCCCTTGAGGATCAGCGGCAGGCTGGTGCGGCCGCGCAGCCATTCGATGTCGTCCCAGCGCGGCGCGGCGTCGAGCAGGCCCTTGAACACCGGGCTCTCGCCCGGCCTGGCGCGCGAGACCGGCCCGGCCATGCCCTCGATGTTGACGGGGCGCACATGCGCCGGCAGCCGGAACCCGGCCCGTTGCTCGTCGTTGCGGACCCCGTTCACCGGGGCGTCGACCGTCACCATCAGCGCGCGGTAGCCCGCCTCCTCCGCGCGGCGGACGAGGGAGAGCGCCGCCTCGCGCCCGCCCTGCATGTAGAGCTGGAAGATCAGCGGCGCGGCGGCGCGGGCGGCGATGTCCTCGAGCGTGGTGCCGGCCAGCGTGCTGACGCACATCGCCGCGCCGCAGGAGGCCGCGCCGAGCGCGCTCGCCAGCTCGCCGTCCGGATGGACGAGGCGCTGGTGGGCGACGGGGGCGATCAGGAGAGGGAAGGGCAGGTCGATGCCGAGGAACGTCGTCGCGGTGGAGGCCTGCCGCATGTCGGCGAGCACCCGGCCGGCAAGCTCGATCCGGTCGAAGGCGGCGCGGTTGCGCGTTAGCGTCAGCCCGTCCGCGCCCGCGCCGGCGATGTAGGCCCAGATATCCGCCGGCAGTCTTTCGCGCGCGTGACGCTCGTAGTCGGCGGCGCAGACGACATCCGGCGGGACCGGCCCGCTCATACGTCGGACCAGTGGCGCAGCAGGTTGTGGTAGTGGGCCGTCAGGCCGACGACCGCCTCGTCGTCGTCCTCCATCTCCTCGCGCACGCGGATGATCGAGCGGTCGAGATCGTAGAGCATGGTGCGCTGCCAGTCGTCCTTCACCATGGACTGCGTCCAGAAGAAGGAACCCCAGCGGCTGCCGCGCGTGACCGGGGTCACGGAATGCATCGACGTCGCCGGATAGACGACGAGATGGCCGGCCGGCAGCTTCACGGAATGGGCGCCGTAGGTGTCGTGGATGACGAGCTCGCCGCCGTCATAGTCTTCCGGCGGGGTGAGGAAGAGGGTCGAGGACACGTCGGTGCGCAGGCGCTGGCCGGTTCCGGGCAGGGCGCGGATCGAGCCGTCGACATGCGCGCCGAAGGTCATGCCGACATCGTAGCGGTTGAACATCGGCGGCAGGATGCGCAGCGGCAGCGCCGCGCTGGTGAAGACAGGGCTTCGGGCCAGCGCGCGCAGCACGATCTGGCCGAGCTCCTGCGCGGTCTGCGATTCGATGGGGAGCTGTAGGTTGTTCTTGACCTTGACCGCCTGGCTGCCGGCGGTGACGCGTCCGTCGACCCATTCGGTGCCTTCGAGCACCTGCCGCATATAGGCCAGCTCCTCGGGCGTGATGAGATCGGGGATGGTTACGATCATGTCCTCACTCTCTTTCGTTCAACAGAAAAGTGCCGGCCTTGAAACGGAAAATTGCCGGGCTCGCGCCCGGCAATTCCATGGGTGGGGAAGACGCTGCGGAGGTCAAGAGCTTCCCATGCCTCGGTTGCCGCGGGTCAGAACTTGAAGCTGGTGCCGAAGCGATAGGTGCGCGGCGCGCCGAGATAGCCCCAGCTTCCGTTCCAGTTGGTCGTCGTCAGATAGGTCTCGTTGAAGACGTTGTCGATGTTGAAGCGCAGCGTGACGTTGTCGTTGACAGCGTAGGACGCCATCAGGTTGACGAGGAAGTAGCCCGGCAGCTTGCCGAACTTGCCGTTGGGGATGACGCGGGTGGCGTCGTCCGGGCGGCCGATCCAGCTGTCGCCGACATACTGGAAGCCGCCGCCGAGCGTCAGCTTCTCGGTCACGTCGTAGGTCGTCCACACATTGGCGGTGAATTTCGGCGTGAAGGCCAGCTCGTCGCCATTGGTGGTGGTGACGCCGGTGAAGCCGGGCGAGACCGTGCCGGTGCCCGGCAGGTAGTCGTTGCTGTTGGGAGCGGTCCTCTGAAGCGCCCGATCGACCTCCGCGCCGTGCTTGCGCTCGCTATTGAGCAGCACGAGGCCGCCGAAGAGGCTCCACCGTTCCGTGATGTTGCCGGCGACGCCGAGCTCGATGCCCTGGACGACCTGGTCGCCATAGACGATGTCGGGGTCCGTGGGCAGGCTGACATTGCTGCGCGGATAGGCGACGTTCTTCTTCTCTGTGCGGAACAGGGCGCCGGTGACGGAAAGGCCGCCGTCGAGGAAGTCCCACTTGACGCCGACCTCGTAATTATGCGCCACGACGGGCTTCGCGCCGGCGACGAAGCCGGGGAACGCCTGGTCGATGCCGCGCGAGATGTCGGGGTTGGACAGAAGCGAGCCGTGCGGGAGATGCGTCAGCCCGTAGGAGGCGTAGATGCTTCCCTCGGGCCGCGGCTTGTAGACGACGCCGATATTGCCGCTCAGCGTGGTGCGGGAGTCGCTGTAGGCGTTGGACCCCGTGCCGGGGATGGTGCCGTTGCCGCGGATGTCGACGCTGTAGCGCTCGGCGCGCAGGCCGCCATTGACCAGCCACTTCTCATTCAGCTCGATCGTGTCGTAGAGATAGGCCGCGACCGTGTCGACCCCGACCTCGCTCGTCGTCGGGCTCGCCGCATCGGGGTTGCCGTGGATGGCGTCCGCTCTTTCGCGGCTGAACTCGAGGCCGGCGGACAGCGAGTGCCGCCACGTCCCCGTCTCGAACTGCGCCGACACGTTGGTCAGGTTGGTCAGCGTGGTGTTCTCGCGGTTGTAGTACTGGTTGCCCGGGAGCGCCGCCCCCGCGCTGGGAACCCTGTAGACCGACGAGCGGTCGACGCTCGACCATCGCGTCTGGTTGCTGATGGTAATGCTGTCGTTGAAGTCGTATTCGAAGCGGGCGAGGAATGCATCGCTCTCGACGTCGTTGTAGTCCGTCGGCGCGCCGAAATAGGTGTCGCGCGGCAGGAAGCTGCCAGACGTTCCGCGCGGGCCGGCGCCGGGGATGGCGACGACGTTCGGCCTGCCGCCCTCGCCGGGGTTCCTGTTGTAGGCGACGCCGTTGTCGGGCGTCTCGTCGCGCCTGACATGCTCGTAGGCGAAGATGGCGCGGAAGTCGGTGCCGAGGCCGTAGGCGAGCGAGGGGGCGATGCCCCAGGTCTTCATGTCGGCGACGTCGCGGCCGAAGATGTCGCCGCCTTCGCCCATGGCGTTGAAGCGGAAGGCGAAATCGTCGACCACCCTGTTTACGTCGATCGTGCCGCGCGTGCGGGTGCGGCCGTCGTCGTCGAAGCCGATGCGCGTCGAGCCGCGGATGAAGTTCTCCGTGGTCGGCGTCTTGGTGGCCATGTTGATGTAGCCGCCGCCGGTGGAGCGGCCGTTCTCGCCGCCGGCGCCCTTCACCACCTCGACCTGCTCGATGTTGAAGGTGTCGCGCGTGTAGCTGCCGTTGTCGCGCGCGCCGTCGGTGAAGACGTTGCCGGTGGCGTTCATGCCGCGGATGAAGACGGAGTTGCCGCCGCTGCTGAAGCCGTTCTCGCCGGCGTCGAGGCTGATGCCGGGCGTGTTGCGCAGCACCTCGACCAGATCGGTCGCGCCGCGCTCCTCGATCACCTGCTCGGGGACGACCGTCACGGTCTTCGGCGTGTTCTTCAGCTCGGCCGTCGCCTTCTTCGACTGGAGCCGTTCGCGCTTGTAGCCGGAGGCCGCCGTGCCCTGCCTGCCGCCATCGACATTGATCGTGTCGAGCTCCGTCACGCCTTGCGCCTGGGCGGGGCTGGTCAGGGCGGCCGAGAGCGCAATCATGGGCAGCAAACCAAGGGTCGTCCTGACAGAATCGGCGCGAGTTTTGTTGTCGGTGGGATTGTCGCTCAAGAAAGCCTCCGTGATTGGGCCGAACCGGGAAGGGGGCTTCCGGTCGCGGTCCTTAAAAAAATGCCGTCCAGCTGTCCGCCGGGGCAGGCGAAAGCGGGACGGTTGCCTGAGAGGGGCATTTCACCGGTTACTAATCTTGAATAAAGGAGTCAACTAAAATTGTGGCGCGATTGTGCGCATGCCACGATTTCGCCATATGCCGCGTCGCCGAGCCGGGCGGACCTTGCCGTCAATGGAAATCCCGCGATTTCGGGATGATCCGCACATTGCGCGGGTGGGTGGCGCCTCGCGGCTGCCGCGGGAGGGTCTCGTCGATGCCGGGCGCCATGAAATCCGGCCTGTCGTCGGCAGAGAGCCGGTTGAGGTCGGCGCTGCGGTCGATCAGCTTCTGCGCGACGAGGTGGGCGATGCCCTCGGGACTCTTCTGTACCCGGCCCTGCACTTCGATCAGGCGCGAGCCCATCACCTGCCGCCGGAACGCCTGGAACAGGCTCGCCCATATGACGACGTTGGCGATGCCGGTCTCGTCCTCGATGGTCATGAACACCACCTTGCCGTTGCCGGGCCGCTGGCGCACCAGCACGACGCCGGCGGTCTTGGTCCGGCTCTTGTCCGCGAGCGCCGCAATCTCGCCGCAACTGCGGATGCCTTCCGAACGATACTGCGCGCGCAGGAAGACGAGCGGGTGGGCCTTCAGCGACAGCCGCGTGGTCTGGTAATCGGTCACCACGTGCTGCGCCAGCGAAAGGGCGGGCAGCCGCGCGTCCGGCTCCTGCGGGAGCTCGGCGGCATCGGCGGCGGCGAACAGCGGCAGGGGCCGGTCGTCGGGAATGCGACGCGCCGCCCACAGGGCGTTGCGGCGGTCGAGCCCGATGGAGCGGAAGGCGTCGGCGTCGGCGAGCCGCTCCAGCATGGCGCGCGGCAGGGCGGCGCGGCGCGCCAGCGTCTCGATGTCGGGATAGCCCGTGCCGCGGTTGTCGACCAGCTTCCCGGCGAGCTCTTCCCGGATGCCGCCGATTTGGCGCAGCCCGAGCCGCAGGGCGAGCCTCTCCTTGCCGGTGGCGGGATCGAGCATGCCCGTGGGCTCGATGGTGTTGTCCCAGTCGCTCATGTTCACGTCGGCGGGCCGCACCTCGACGCCATGCTCGCGCGCGTCGCGCACGATCTGCGCCGGGGCGTAGAAGCCCATGGGCTGCGCGTTCAAGAGGGCGCAGGCGAAGATCGCCGGGTGGTGGCACTTGATCCAGGACGAGACGTAGACGAGATGGGCGAAGGAGGCGGCGTGGCTCTCGGGAAAGCCGTAGCTGCCGAACCCCTTGATCTGCTCGTAGCAGCGCCGGGCGAAGTCGGGATCGTAGCCGCGCGCGGTCATGCGGTCGATCATCATGCGCTCGAACTCGTCGATGGTACCGAGATTGCGGAAGGTGGCCATGGCCCGGCGCAGCCGGTTGGCCTCCTCGGCCGTGAACTTCGCCGCCACCATGGCAAGGCGCATGGCCTGCTCCTGGAACAGCGGCACGCCTTTCGTCTTTCCCAGCACCTCATGCAGCTCGTTCTCCAGCCCGTGCTCCGGCGAGGGTGAGGGGAACGTTACATCTTCAGCGCCGCTGCGGCGCCTGAGATAGGGATGGACCATGTTGCCCTGGATGGGGCCGGGCCGGACGATGGCGACCTGGATGGCGAGGTCGTAGAAGCAGCGCGGCTTGAGGCGCGGCAGCATGTTGATCTGGCCCCGGCTCTCGACCTGGAACACGCCGATGCTGTCGCCCCTGCACAGCATGTCGTAGACGGCCTCATCGTTGCGCTCGAAGGTGGCGAGGTCTGGCTCGATGCCCGCATGCTGCCGCAGAAGATCGAAGGCCTTGCGGATGCAGGTCAGCATGCCGAGGGCCAGCACGTCGACCTTCAGCAGGCCGAGCTCGTCGATGTCGTCGCGGTCCCATTCGATGAAGGTGCGCGCTTCCATGGCGGCGTTGCCGATGGGAACCGTCTCGTCCAGCCGGCCGCGGCTCAGGATGAAGCCGCCGACATGCTGCGACAGGTGGCGTGGGAAGCCGATGAGCTGCTTGGCGAACTCGACCGCCCTCATGATGACCGGGTTGCCGGGATCGAAGCCCGCCTGCCTCACCTGCGTCGCGGGAAGCTCCTCGCCATGTGAGCCCCAGACGGTGGCGGCAAGGGCCGAGGTCACGTCCTCGGTCAGCCCCAGCGCCTTGCCGACCTCGCGGATGGCGCTGCGCGGACGGTAGGAGATGACGGTGGCGGCGATGCCGGCGCGGTGGCGGCCGTAACGCTCGTAGATGTGCTGGATCACCTCCTCGCGGCGCTCGTGCTCGAAATCGATGTCGATGTCGGGCGGCTCCTTCCTTTCCTTCGATAGGAAGCGGGCGAAGAGGACGTCTATCTCTTCGGGATCGACATTGGTGATGCCGAGGACGAAGCAGACCACGGAGTTCGCGGCCGAGCCGCGCCCCTGGCAGAGGATCTTCTTGTCCCGCGCGTAGCGGACGATGTCGTGGATGGTCAGGAAATAGCGCGCGTAGTCGAGCTCGGCGATCAGCGCCAGCTCCTCCTTGAGAAGGCCCGCCACCTTCGCCGGGGTGCCCCCCGGATAGCGCGCCGCGGCATGCTGCCGGACCAGATCCTCCAGATGGCCCTGCGGCGTCTTGCCGGGCGGGACAGGCTCGTCGGGATAGTCGTATTTGAGCTGGTCGAGCGAGAACCCAACCCGCTCCAGAAGGCGCCGGCTCTCCTCGACCGCTTCGGGCCGGTCGCGGAACAGGCGCGCCATCTCCTCGGGCGGCTTCAGGTGCCGTTCGGCGTTGACCTCGAGCCGGCGGCCGGCCGTGTCGATCCGCATCCCCTCGCGGATGCAGGCGAGGATGTCCTGCAAGGGCCGCTGCTCCGGCGCGTGGTAGAGCACGTCGTTGGTGGCGAGGAGCGGCACGCCGACGCGCCGGGCGACGGCATCGAGTTTTACGAGGCGGCGGCGATCCGCGCCCTGCCGGTGCATGGTCGCGCCGAGCCAGAGCGAGCCGGCGGCGCGCGCCGCCAGCCGCCGCAGCGGCGCCTCGCAGGCGGCGGGATCGCCGGGCATCAGGATCAGCAGCAGGTGGCTCGTGTCGTCGAGGAGATCGTCAAGAGTAAGATGACACTTACCTTTTGTTCCGCGCAGATTGCCTACTGTCAGGAGGCGGCACAGCCGGCCCCAGCCGTCGCGGTTTGCGGGATAGGCGACGACGTCCGGCGCGCCGTCCTCGAAGACGAGGCGCGCGCCGACCGCGAGCCTGAAGGGGATGTCGCCGTCGGTCTCCTCGCGGTGCTTTTCCTTTATCTGGTTCAGCGCGCTGTAGGCGCGCACGACGCCGGCGACGGTGTTGCGGTCGGCGATGCCGATGCCTTCGCAGCCCAGTGCGATGGCCTGCGCCACGAGGTCGTGGGCATGCGAGGCGCCCCTCAGGAAGGAGAAGTTGGAGGCGGCGACGAGTTCGGCATGGCTCATGCGAACAACCCGTGGAGATACCAGCGCGGCCGCTCGCGCTCGCGCCGGTAGAGCCCTTCGCGGAACAGCCAGAAGCGGTGGCCGGCGCGATCCTCGACGCGGAAATAATCCCGCGTCAGCGCGTCCTCCCCGTCGCGCCACCATTCCGGCGCGATGCGGTCCGGCCCTTCGGCGGCGACGATGTCGTGGACGATCCGGCGCCAGCGGAAGCGGATCGGCGGCCCGTCCGGCACCTCGGCCATGGCCTCGACCGGCTGCGGCGGCGCGAACAGGCGCAGCGGCAGGAGCGGCGGCTCGCCCCGGGCGGCGGCGGGCCACGCGCGGTCCGCCGCGCTGCCACCCCCTGCGTGAGACGAGATGGCCTCGACGGTGCGGAAGCTGCGCTCCGGCACATGGCTGTCCTCGGCCGCGAAGCGCATGACCTGCGCCGCGTCGAGGCGGGCGCTCAGGCGGTCGATCAGGCCGGCGACGGCCTCGTCGTCCTCCTCGCTTCCGTCGAAGCGCGCCTGCCGCCCCTCCATGGCCTCGCAGGCGAGGGCGGCCAGGCGGATCACGTCGAAGCCGAACCCCGGATCGAGCGGGTCGGCGAGGGCGTCGAGGCGCTCGGCATAGAGCCGGGCAAGGATGCGCGCGTCGCGCAGCGGCCGGCCGCTGGCGACGGCGATCCGCCGCACGATCCCGTCGGCGCGGAAGAAGCTCGCCTCGAATTGCCGCCCGCCGAGGCCGTGTTCCTCGAGTTGCCGGGCGAGCCCCTGCGCCAGCCCGGCGACGGTGGCGTCGATGTCCTCGGTGCGCGCGAGCGGTTCGGCGAACCGGCGCTCGACCATCAGCGCGGGCGGCGGGCGGTCGGGCGAGGTCGGGTGGTCGACCTCGCCCAGCACGCGCGCGAGGCGGTCCATCAGGTCCGCGCCGAAGCGGGCGGCGAGCGGCGCGCGCGGCCGGTCGGCGATGGCGGCGATCGTCTTCAGCCCGGCGCGCGCCAGCGCCAGCACCCGCGCGCCGTCGATGCCGAGCGCCGCCGCGGGCAGGGGCCGGACGGCCTCGGCCTCCATGCCGGGCGCGACGACGCCTTGCGTCGTGTAGCGGGCGACGGCGCGCGCCGCGTCGGGCGTTCCGGCGATCGCCGCCTGCACGGTGAAGCCCATGAAGCCGAGCCGGGACACGATCTCGGCGCGCATCGCCGCCTCGCCGCCGAAGAGATGGACGCAGCCGGTGACGTCGAGCATGACGCCGTCCTCGCCGTCGAGCCCGACCAGCGGCGTGAAGCGGTCACACCAGTCGGCGACGCGCTTGAGGAGGGCATGGTCGGCGCCGGCGTCCCTGTCGGCGACGACGACATCCGGCACGCGCGCCCGCGCATCGGCCAGCGTCAGGCCGGGCGCGAGCCCGAGCGCGCGGGCCCTGCGGTCCGCATGGGCGACGCGCAGCGCGCTGCCGACTCTGGCGAGGACGATCAGGGGCCGCTCATCCGGTGTCGCGCCATGCCGTCGTTCGAGCCGGTCGGTGGGAAGGAAGGGAAACCACAGCGCCAGATAGCGCCGGTTCCCGGAAAGCAAGCTCATCACGGTTCCACTCCACGCGCCAACGGCCGGAACCCGGTCCGCCCCGATGGCGCAGCAAGGCAAGGTCGAAGGAAGGATGGCCGGGCGCGCCGGCCTCCAGCGTCACCGAGGGCGCGGCCGCTACGCTCCATCGGCTGAAGGCGGCGCTCGGCTGCGGCCGGGCGTCGAGGCGCAGCATGACGAGGCCGACGCCGGAAGAGGCCGCCGCCAGCGACAGGCGGCGGCTCGTCGTCAGGCCGGGGGTCCCGGCCGTGCCCCACAATTCCAGCACCACCGCGCCCAGCGCCCGGCAGCGCGCGGCCTCATGGGCGGCTCGCAGCGCCTGGACCGCGTCGCGCGCCTCGACGAGCAGGACGGACGGCGCCGCGCCGAAGCCGATCAGCCCGTGCGGATGAAGGCCGCCATGCTCGCGCGCGGCCATTGCCTGCTGCACCCAGACGATCGTGCGCCCTTCGCCCGCCATGCGCAGCGCCAGCCCCAGCGCAAAGCCGCAGGCCGCGCCGCCATCGGCCATGGCGGCGGCGAAGACCTCGTGCATGGCCCGGCGCGGCAGGCCGCCGTCGAGCGCCGCGTCGATCGCCCCGACGCCCAGCGCGACCCGCTCCGACGCCATCGCCTCGCCCCACTCCCGCGCATCGATGCAGGCAAGGCTCTGCCGGAGCCGGGCAAGGGTATCCTGCTCAGCCATCATTGGTATGTTCCTGTTTTGTTCTATAAAGACTCCGATCGGGACAAGAGTCAACCGGATCGGCTTCATGGGAAGCCGTCGGGACGGAGTCGTCGAAGGCCGGCAGGGCAAGGCTCAGGGCGAAGGAGTCAATGCGGCAGTACGGCCGCGGCTCGCCGCAGTTTTCCCTCGCGCTGGACGAGGATACCTGAAGCGTCCGCTATCGCGTGCCTGATGTGCATCGTCGTCGGCGCCGGCGCTGCCCCTCATCCGGCTGCCGCCACCTTCTCCCCGTGAACGGGGAGAAGAGAGCTGCCGCCCTTGCTTTCGCCAATAGCAAGCGTGGAAAAGAGGATGCGGCGGTGCGGCCGTCATTCCTTCTCCCCGTTCACGGGGAGAAGGTGCCCGAAGGGCGGATGAGGGGCAGCGCCGGCGCAATACGCTTTAAGGAGTCGATGTGCCGGACCCGGGCAGCTCGGGAGCGAAACCCCCGCCGATTCAGCCCTTCCGGCGCGTCTTGCGGGGCTCGGGCGCGGGCTTCGCGGCCGCTTCTTTCGCAAGCCTTGCCGCGCGCAGCCGCTCGGTCTTGGATTCGCGCGCCGTCGCCTCGCTGTCGATGATCTCGCGCGCGATGCGGGAGGTGACGTCGGCCTTCGCCTCCTGCCTGGAGGGCTTGGCCTGAAAGACGGCGCTGATGATCGCTTCATCCATGATGGTGCTCCCTGAAAACGAAAAAGGCCGGGAATTCCCGACCTTCTCCTGAGCGCCTCGATGGCCAGTGCCAGTACATCCGTGGTCAAAGACCAGAAGCGCTGTTCGGTGTTACGCCGCCTGAAGGTTCTCGGCCGCGTTCTTGCCGTTGCGGCGGTCCTGCACGACGTCGAAGCTGAGCTTCTGGCCCTCGACGATGGTGCGCATGCCCGCGCGCTCGACGGCGGAGATGTGGACGAACACGTCCGGCTGGCCGTCACCCTGCTCGATGAAGCCGAAACCCTTGGTGGAGTTGAAGAACTTTACGGTTCCCGTCGCCATGATGCATTCCTTTCAAATCGGAAATAGTTGATCGCCGCCCGGCCGCGTGCCGAACGTCGCAGTCTTCGAAATTGAGAAGGAAGATCGTAGGAGCGCCGGAGCGCGAAACAAAGTTCGTCAACAAGTTCGATGCGGCATAGATAGCGACGAATTGTGTCCGCGACAAGGCACCGGCGCGAAATGGGCAGGGATGCGGGGCAGGAGCGCCCTGTCCCGCGCGTTCCCGGCCCCGCCGGGAGTGGCGCTCAGCCGAAGTGCGGCACGGTCACGCGCCAGCCCTGCGGGTCGTTGTCCCTGCCCTTCTGGACCGCCAGCAGCTTGTCGTAGAGCCATTCCGTCGTCGGGCCGCGCTGGCCGTCGCGGACCTGGATTTCCTTGCCCTTGTAGGCGATCCGCCCGATCGGCGAGACGATGGCGGCGGTGCCGGTGCCGAAGACCTCGTCGAGCGTGCCGGCGTCGTGGGCCTCGAACAGCTCGTCGATGGCGATGGGCTCCTCGCTCACGGCCGCGCCGCTGTCGCGCAGGATCGAGAGGATCGTGTCGCGCGTGACGCCCGCCAGGATGGAATCGGACAGCGGCGGCGTGCGCACCCTGCCGGCGATCTTGACGAAGATGTTCATCGAGCCGACCTCCTCGAGATAGCGCCGTTCCACCCCGTCGAGCCACAGGATCTGCGAGTAGCCCTGCTCGACCGCGGCCCGCGTGGCGTACATGGCGGCGGCATAGTTGCCGCCCGTCTTGGCCGAGCCGACGCCGCCGCGCGCGGCGCGCACGAACTCGTCGCTGGCGAGGATGCGCACCGGCGCGCTGCCCTCGGCGAAGTAGTCGCCGACCGGCGACAGGAACACGACGAGCAGATAGTCCCGCGCCGGGCGCAGGCTGACGAAGCCCTCGGTGGCGACGATGGTCGGCCGGATATAGAGCGCGCTGCCCGGGTCGCTCGGCGCCCAGCGCCGGTCGAGGTCGCACAGGCGCTGTATCAGCTCCATCAGCATCCGCGGCTCGACCTGCGGGATGCACATGCGCGCCGCCGACCGGTTGAGCCGGGCGATATGCATGTCCGGGCGGAACATGGCGAGGCTGCCGTCGGGCTGGAGATGCGCCTTGAACGCGTCGAAGATCGACTGGCTGTACTGGAAGCCGGCGGCCGAGGGATGGAGCGAAAGCTCGCCGAAGGGGACGATCCGCGGCTCTCCCCAGCCGGTGGCCTCGGTGTAGCGCAACGTGGCGATGTGGTCGGTGAAGTGGTTGCCGAAGCCGTAGGGCGGCCGGGGAAGCGGGGCCAGCGTCGCGGCGCGGGTGATCTCGATCGGCGCGGCCGGGACGAAACTGTCGGCTTCCGCCTTGCCAATGGTGTTGTTCACTGGAAGCTGCCTCCTGAAGAATGTCCTTTCGCCCCGCGGATCGGCAGGGGATCGGTCTGCCGCTCGATCCGAGGGGGTCGGGCTAGGGATAGGTCGTCGGGGCGCGGGGGAAAAGAGACATCGCCGCCGCCGTCCGCGCCGGAGCGCACGCGAGGGCGCTTACGTTAAGCGCGCGTCCGTTTGGTGAAGGACCGGCCGTTTCCATCCTGCCCGCCGTCAGATCTCGCTCGCCAGATGGCCGAGGCAATCGCCGGCCTCGACCAGCGAGAAGGTGCGCACGCACATCGCGATCCCGGCCGAGCGGAAATGGACCGCCACCGGCGTCGCCCAAGGGTCGTCGATGTCGTGGATCAGCCCGGCGACGGCCCCGGCCGCCACGGTCTGGCCGAGCGCGAATTTCGGCTCGAAGAAGCCGCGGCGGTCGGCGAAGGCATAGAGGCCGGGATCATCCATCGCCAGGCGGCGGATCGGGCCCTTGCGCGGCGCGGGGGCCTTTTCGGCCGGCAGCACGCCCAGATGCGACAGCACGCCGCGCACGCCTCTTTCCGCCATGGCGAGCCCGTCGATGTTCACGCTCGAGCCGCCGCCGAACTCGCCGGTCAGGAAATCGACGCCGTTGCGGTCGGCGTAGTTGCCGATCACCCGGTCCTCGCCGCTGAGGGCGCGCACGGAATCGAAGTAGATGACGTTCCCGGCGTCGAACGCCGTCACCAGGGTTTCGACGCGCGCGGCCTTCCCGGGGTCCGACCAGCGCGGCGCGAGCAGCGCCGGCAGGTATTGCAGCGAGCTGCCGCCGGCGTGAAGGTCGATCAGGAAGTCGGCGCGGGGAAGCAGCTCGGTGGTGACGTAGTGGGCGATCATCTCCGTCGCCGTCCCGTCGCGCCGGCCGGGAAAGGTGCGGTTGAGGTTGATGCCGTCGATCGGCGACACCCGCGTTCCGGCGACGAAGGCGGGCTGGTTGAGCGTCGGCACGATGATGATGCGCCCGCAGACGCGCTCCACGTCGATCTCGCGCGCCAGCCGCGACAGCGCGATGGGCCCCTCATATTCGTCGCCGTGCACCCCGCCGGTCAGCAGCACCGTCGGTCCCTCGCCGTTGGCGGCCACGGCGATGGGGATCGGGATATGCCCGTAGGCCGAGCGATGCACCGAATGGGGCAGGCGCAGCTTGCCGAACTGAAGCCCCTTCCGGTCGAAATCGATGTCGGTCGAGATCATGGTCCTGTCGGAATTCACGGCTTGTCCTCCTGATGCTGCGTCGGCCGTCATGCGCGTTCACCCGCCGATGGCGATGCCTGGCCGAGGAACTGGCGCAGCTCCGGCGTCCTCGGGTTGCCGAACACCTCTTCGGGCGGGCCCATCTCGTGCAGCCGGCCCTCGTGCATGAAGACGACCCGCGAGCACACGCTGCGCGCGAAGGACATCTCGTGCGTGACCATGATCACGGTCATCCCTTCCTCGGCCAGCCGGCGGATGACCTGCAGCACCTCCTCGACCAGCTCGGGGTCGAGCGCGGAGGTGACCTCGTCGCACAGCAGCACCACCGGGTCCATGGCCAGCGCCCGCGCGATCGCCACGCGCTGCTGCTGGCCGCCGGAAAGCTGGTGCGGCCGGGAATCGGCGCGGTGGGCGAGGCCGACCTTCTCCAGCCGCGCCATGCCGATGGCGCGCGCGTCGGCGGCGCTCATGCCCTTGACGACCCTGAGCGCCAGCGCCGTGTTGTCGAGCGCGGTGAGATGCGGAAAGAGGTTGAACTGCTGGAAGATCATCCCGACCTTCAGCCGCAGCTTCTGCAGCTTGCGCTCGTCGGTCTCGACCAACTCGCCATCGACGCGGATCGTCCCGGCGTTCATCGCCTCGAGCCCGTTGATGCAGCGCAGGAAGGTGGACTTTCCCGAGCCGCTCTTGCCGATCAGCGCGATCACCTCGCCGCGCTCGATGTCGAGGCTGATGTCGCGGAGGACCTCGAGCGCGCCGTAGCTCTTGCACAGCCCCTCGATCTTAACGAGTGACATCGAAAACCGTCTCCATTTTGCGGCTGGCGAGCGACAGCGGGTAGCACAGGCAGAAGTAGATGAGCGCCACCAGGCCGTAGACGACGAACGGGTCGAGCGTGACGTTGGACAGGATGTTGCCGGTCTTCATCAGCTCGGTGAAGCCGACGATCGAGGTCAGCGCCGTGCTCTTGACGATCTGGACGAAAAAACCCGCGGTCGGCGGCAGCGCCATGCGGATCGCCTGCGGGAAGACGACATGGCGAAGGGCCTGGCGCCGCAGCATGCCGAGGCACAGCGCGGCCTCGGTCTGTCCGCTCTGGACCGCCAGCACGCAGCCGCGCCAGATTTCCGCCAGATAGGCCGACGACCACAGCGTCAGGGCGATGCAGGCCGCCGTCCAGGCGGGAATGTCCTTGCCGAGCAGGGCGGGGCCGAAGAAGATCAGGAAGAGCTGCATCAGCAGCGGCGTCGCCTGGATGAGCCAGATGAATCCCAGCGCCGGCAGCCTTACCAGCCGTCGCCGGGAGATGGTGCCCAGCATCAGCACCAGCCCGAGAATGCCGCCGAAGAAAAACGCCGCGAGCGACAGCAGCACCGTCCAGCGCGCGCCGAGCACGAGGGCGTAGACGATCTGCTGGAGCGTGAAATCCGTCATGACGCGTCCCCCGTGCCGAGCACCCAGCGGCCGAGGAGCCGCAGCGCCAGCCGCACGAGCGCGGCGAGGACGATGTAGATCGCCGTCACTACGAAGTAGATCTCGAAGGCGCGGAACGTCCTCGACTGGATGAAGTTGGCGGCGAAGGTCAGGTCTTCGACGGCGATCTGCGACACGACCGCCGAGCCGAGCATGACGATGACGATCTGCGAGGAGAGCGTCGGCCACATCTTCTGCAACGCGGGAACGAGGACGACGCGCCAGAACGCCTGGTTGCGCGACATGCCGAGGCTGGCGGCGGCCTCCCACTGGCCGCCCGGCGTCGCCTGCACGCCGGCGCGGACGATCTCGGTGCCGTAGGCGCCGAGGTTGATCGTCATGGCGACGACGGCCGCCGTCATCTCGGACATGCTGATGCCGAGCTGGGGCAGGCCGAAGAAGATGAAGAACAGCTGGATGAGGAAGGGCGTGTTGCGGACGAACTCGACATAGCCCGTCACGAAGGCGCGCACCCAGGCGGGGCAGAACAGCCGCGCCCAGGTGCAAAGGATCGACACCGCAAGACCGAGAGCCGCCCCTACCGTGATGAGCAGCAGGGTGATGTAGATGCCATGGAAGATCACATGGCGGTAGCCGGTGAGAAAGCTGAAATCGAAGCTCTGTATCATGCCGTGGCGCGAAACTCCGGGGCGCGCGCGCCCCGTTTCAGGGTCACATCTTGTCGGGTATGCCTCGTCCGAGCCACTTCTGGGAAATCCCCTCGAGCGTCCCGTCGGCGATCATCCCGGCGATGATCTCGTTGACCTTCTCGGCCAGGCGGGTCTCGCCCTTCTTCACCCCGACATAGAGCGGCGAGGTGTTCAGGATGAACATCTCCTCGGGCATGCGGCGCGGCGAGCGGGCCTTGAGCGCATTGATGATGATGTCGCCGGTGGCGATCGCGTCGACCTGGCCGGACAGGAAGGCCTGGGTGTTGCTGGTCTCGTCCTCGTAGCGCTTGATCTCCGCCGTCGCCGGGGCGACCTCGGTGATCAGCATGTCGGCGATGCCGCCGCGCAGCACCGAGACCGACTTTCCGGCGAGATCGTCCGGCCCGGCGATGCCGGAATCCTTCTCGGCGAACACCGAGTTGTTGAGCACGCCGTAGGCGTTGGCGAAGTCGATCGCCGCCTCGCGCTCCGGCGACTTGCCGAGCACGGAGATGATGAGGTCGACCTTGTCGGTCTGGAGCGAGGGAATGCGGTTGGAGCCGATGACCGGCACCAGCTCTATGTTCACCCCGAGCTTTTCGGCGACGTGGTTGGCGACGTCGACGTCGTAGCCGGCGGGCTTCATGTCGATGCCCATCGCGCCATAGGGCGGGAAGTCCTCGGGAACGGCGATGCGCACGGTCCCGCGCTGGGTGATGTCGTCGAGAACGTCGGCGGAGGCGCCGAAGGCGCCCATGGCGACGATGGAAAGCGCCATCATCGTCTTCTTGATCGCACTGAAGGGCATTGCGTGCTCCTTTCCAGACTGGCTAGCTGGCCGGGTTTTCAGGAAAATTCAATCGCTCTGTTCTGCGCTCCGGCGGGAGGCGGACACGTCAAGGGCCAAACTAGGGGAGGGGCCGCGCGGAGAAAAGCGCGGGCGCGGCCCCGGCAGGCGCGGCGCGCCGTTGCACGGCGTATCCGTGAAATCCGCGGCTCAACCGTGATATGGGTTTCGCCCGGCCGTCACACGATGCCTTTCGCATCTCCGGCCCGTTCCTCCTCGACGGGATGCAGGGTGGAGCCGGTGCGCTTGAGCCGCCGCGCGAGGAGGCTGAGGCTGCGATAGGCCGGCCCGGCATCGGGGTGCCACGTCTCCACCGCCTTTGCCTGCCGCTCGACGACGGACCAGTCGCCGCGCGCGGCCGGGCCGGTCAGCGCCTCGGCCGGACCCAGCGCGTTGACGTTGCGCGCGGTGGAGGACAGAAGCGCGGCGTTCAGGTCGGGGGATATTTCGGCCGGCACGCCCGCCTCGGCCCAGGCCTCGCGCGCGAGCGCCTGAAGCACGACGGCGAGGTTGTTCGAAAGGACGGCCGCGGCGTGATAGAGCGCCTTGCCGCCGGGCCGGATGGTGAAGGGCCGCGCGCCGACCGCCTCCAGCGCCGCGGCGACGCGCCGGACCGCGTCCTCGTCGCCTTCCATCCCGCAATAGGTGCCGGGGAAGGCGCGCGCCGAGGCTTCGGGATCGGCGAAGGTCATCACCGGATGCGCGCTCGCGAGGCTCCATCCGAGCGCGGAAAGCGGCGCGAGCTCCGAGGCCGGCAGGAAGCCGCTGCAATGAACGGCCGTTGCGGGGCCGGCCGGCGCGGCTGCGGCGAGGTCGCGCGCCACCTCGGCGATGCGCGTGTCGGGCACGGTGACGAACCAGATGTCGGCCGGGCGCATCGCCGCCAGCGACGTCGCCGCACGGCCCGCGCCGATGAACGACAGCGCCCGGGCGAGGCGGGCTGCGTCGCGCCCGTATATGTCCTGGATGTCGAAGAGGCCGGAACCGGCGAACACGCGAAACAGGCTGACGCCGACGCTGCCGGCGCCGACGAGGTTCAGTCGCGGGCGGCCGCCGCCCGGCTGCGGTGATCGGGACTGCACGGTTTCTTCCTCGTCTGCGGGCCGGGCGGGTGTCAGGTCATCGGCCCTTGTGAAGGTCCCGGTAGCGGTTCGGCGTCGTCCCGTAGTTCTGCTTCATCAGCGTCGTCAGGTGGCTCTGGCTGGAAAAGCCGGAGTGGCGCGCGATGTCGCCGATGCACTGGCCGGACGAGACCAGCATCTTGCAGGCGCGCTCCAGGCGCCGCTTCATCAGCCATTTGTGCGGCGTGGTGCCGAGCTCGCGGAAGAAGCTGCGCGAGAAGTGCCGCACGCTGAGGTCGGCGGCGGCGGCCAGATCGCCGACGCCGATGTCCTCCTGCAGGTTGGCCTCGACGAATTCCTCGACGCGCCGCAGCCGCCAGAGCGGCAGGTGGACCTGATCGGCGAGGTGGCGCTGCTCGCCGAGCTGCGAGAGCAGGTGCCAGAGCATGGCCGGCATCAGGCTGCCGCCGACCCGCCGCTCCATCGCGTCCTTGGAGGCGAGCGCGTCCCATAGCCGGGTCATGGCCATGTGGACGAAGGAATCGACCAGGATCGTGCCGGCGAAGCCCTCGAAGGAATCGCGTATGCGCGTCGCCGAGTCGGTCCGCAGCGTGCTCTGCATGGTCGCGTCGGGGACGGTGAGGATCAGCACCTTGCGCGCCGCGCCGACCTCCCATTCGCTCTCCACGCCCGAGGGGATGATGATGGTCTCGCCGCTGCTGGCTTCGCGGGCGAAGTCGCGCCCTTCCAGCCGCCAACGCCAGATATAGTCGCGGTCGGACGACAGCGGGATGGCGATGATGGTCTCGCCGACGGCCGGATCGCGGAACGAGTGGGGCTGCTGGTCGACCATGATCATGGCGAACCGGTTGCCCCCGTCCGAGCGCCGGTGTTCCTGGCGGAAGCCGGAATAGCCGGACCTCTGATAGAAGTCCGCGTAGCTGCGCCATGGCCGATCCGTCATCAGGGCCTTCTCGTCTCGAAGCGACAAAGGCAAAACGATAGCATGTGCGATGGCGAGCGCAATCGTGCCCCCGCTCCATCCCCATGTGATCGGGCCCACATGAACGGGTTCGCGGCGCTGCCCGGCGTGCCCGCCGGCGGGGTAAGCTAGGCTTCGAATATCTTGCCGGGGTTCATGATGTTCTTCGGGTCGAGCGTGCGCTTCAGGAGGCGCATGTAGTCGACGGTGACGCCGAGCTCCTGCCTGAGGAAGCGGCGCTTGCCCTCGCCGATGCCGTGCTCGCCTGTGCAGGTGCCGTCCATGGCGATGGCCCGGCTGTTCAGCCGGTCGATGAAGGCCTTCGTCCGCGCCATCTCCTCGGCGTTCTCGGTGTCGGCCATGATCGAGACATGGAAGTTCCCGTCGCCGACATGGCCGACGATCGGCGCGACGAGGCCGGTTCTAGCGATGTCCTCGTGGGTCGCGACCATGCAGTCGGCGAGCCGGGAGATCGGGACGCAGACATCGGTGGCGATGAACTTGGAGCCGGGCCGCAGCTGGAGGCAGGCCCAGTAGACGTCGTGCCGCGCGCTCCACAGGCGCTGCCGCTCGTCGGGCGCCGAGGCGTTGTCGAAGCTCAGCGGGCCGAACTCCGCGGCGATCTCGCGGAACGTCGCCAGCTGGTCGTTGACGATGGCCTCCGTCCCGCCGAATTCGACGAACAGCGTCGGCCGCTCCTGCATGGCAAGGCCGGAATAGGCGTTGCACGCGCGCACTTGGAGATCGTCGAGCAGTTCTATGCGCTCGAGCTGGAGGCCGAAGCGGATCGCGGTGATCACGGTGTCGCAGGCGGCCTGAAGGGTGGGGAAGGCGCAGACCGCGACCGCGGTGTGGGAGGGAATTCCGTGCAGCTTGACCGTGAGCTCGGTGATGACGCCCAGCGTGCCCTCGGCGCCGATGAACAGCCGCGTCATGTCGTAGCCGGCCGACGACTTGCGCGCGCGCGTGCCGGTCTTGCAGATGGCGCCGTCCGGCATCACCACCGTCAGGCCGAGGATGTTGTCCTTCATCGTGCCGTAGCGGACCGCGCTCGTTCCCGAGGCCCGCGTCGAGGCCATGCCGCCGATCGAGGCGTCGGCGCCGGGGTCGATGGGGAAGAACAGCCCGGTCGAGCGAAGGTCGGTGTTGAGCTGCTTGCGGGTCACGCCGGCCTGGACCACGCAGTCCATGTCTTCCTCGTTGACGCGAAGGATGACGTTCATCTGGCCGAGATCGAGCGAGATGCCGCCGAACGGCGCATTCATGCCGGCCTCGAGCGAGGTGCCGGTGCCGAAGGGGATGACCGGCACTCCATGCTCGCTGCAAAGCCTGAGGACCTCGGAAACCTCCTCGGTCGTGCGGGCGAAGACCACGGCGTCGGGCGCCTTGGCCGGGTGCCATGCGGTCGTGTTCGCATGCTGCTGGCGAACGGTCCGGTTCGTCGACAGCCTGTCCCCGAAACGCCCGGCGAGGATGTCTATCACGGCCTGGTGCCGCGGCTCGCCTGTCGCGCCGGTCGAATGCATGGGCAGGTCCATCAGTCTCACTCCCGAGCCGTCAGAAATGGAGGAAAGAACACGACCGCGACCCCGGCGCCCGACAGGCCCGCCGTTCGGCGGCCGGGCGCATGCGCCGGCTGGAAGCTTCGGGAAGCGGAAGAACGCACGTCCCCTCCATCCCCGGTTGTGCGGACCATCGACGCGGGCGGCATCGTGCTCATTTATTTATAAACGATACGTACCGTTTATAAATGCACGACATGACCGGGTCAAGGGGAGGCGGTTTATCGGCAGGCGGTCGGCGATCCGGATTCCTCCGGCTGGAGAAAGCGCCGTCAGGCCTCGTCCTTGGCCTCCGGTTTGCGCGGGGCGAGGCCGCTCAGGACCAGCTTGGCATGCTGGCGGATGAAGTCTTCCGACAGGGGCTGGTGGCCGACGAGAAGCCGGTAATAGAGGGGCGCATAGAGCAGATCGAGCACGATGTTGGGGTCCGCATCGCGGATCTCGCCGCGCTCGATGGCCCGCCTGACGATCTCGAGCCCCTCCTTGCGCCGGGCGAGCACGTTGCCCTCGCGAAACGCCTGCGCGACCTCCGGGTCGGACTGGCCCTCGGCGATCAGCGCGCTGATCATCTGCCCGAGCGGGCCCTGGAACTCCTGCGCCATCATGTGCAGCCGGGCGAAAATGCTCTGCGCGTCGAATGTCTCCGGATAGGGCAGCGCCACGCGCCCGGTCCGCAGAAAGGCGGACATGATGACCGAGGCGCGGTTGGGCCACCATTTGTAGATCGTCGCCTTGCTCACCCCGGCGCGGGCGGCGATGGCCTCGACGGTGGTGCGCTGCAACCCCTCCTGGACGAGGAGCTCATAGGTGGCGTTCAGCACCGCCGTCTCGGCGGCCTTGCTGCGCTTGCGCCCGCGTCTTTCTCCTTCACCCGACATGCAGACCAATCCTCGCTTGACCGAAATGGTGGCTTTATTTATAAACGATACGTACCGTTTATAAAAAGGTATATGCGTTAGAGGAGGCGTATCATATTTGGAGGAGCAAGCCAGTTCGCCGCCTGCAATGAATCCGCCGCCCGCCGATAATCGGCCCGCCGACGATCGCGCCGGCAGGGACGAGCTGGCGGGGAAGCAGGGCACGGCGAAGGCGCACGGCCGCTTCGGCGCCCGCTTGCCGCGGATCGCCGCCCGCCCGCGAAAATCTTCTCCGGCATCGTTCCGATCTTCGCCTCGACAGGTTCCCGGCTGCGGCGCCGTCGTGCATGCCGACTCATGAAATCGACCCCATTCCCGGCCCCGCGCGGGCACGGGCGACACGTTCCAAAGGGAGGAAATCCGACATGAAAAGTTCCATCTGGCGCTCCGTCCAGGCGCTCCTGTTCGCGTGCGCGACGATTCCGGGCTGGACCCTTGCGGCGCAAGCCCAGCAGGAGGTGAAGCTCGCCTATTGCTTCCCCGAGGCCTCGCACTACGGCGCCGGGGCGGGGGCGTGGACCGCCGCCATCGAGGAAGGGACCAACGGCAAGTTCAAGGTCCGGCATTTCTCGTCCTGCGCCCTGGGCGGCGAGCGCGACACGGTCGAGGGCCTGCAGTTCGGCACCATCGAGGCCATCATGGTCTCGACCGGAACGCTCAGCAACTTCGTGCCCGAGGTCGGGCTCACCGACATCCCGTTCCTGTTCCGCGACCTTGCCCACGCCCGCGGTGTCCTCGACGGCCCGATCGGCGACGAGATCCTCGGCAAGTTCGACGAGCGCGGCATCGTCGCGCTGGCCTGGGGCGAGCAGGGCTTCCGCCACATCACCAACAACACGCGCGCCATCAACGAGCCGGCGGACCTGGCCGGCCTGAAGCTGCGCACGATGGAGAACCCGGTCCACATCAAGGCGTTCGAGGTGCTGGGCGCCGCGCCGACGGCGATGTCCTGGCACGAGGTGATCAGCGCGCTCGAGCAGGGCACCATCGACGGCCAGGAGAACCCGCTCTCGGTGATCGTCTCCGCCAACATCGACGCCGTCCAGAAGTACCTGACGCTTTCCGGCCACGTCTATTCGCCGACCATGCTGCTGGTCTCCAAGCCCTTCTATGACGGGCTGACCGACGAGGAGAAGGCGGTGTTCAAGGACGGCGCGCTCGCCGGGGCCGCGGCGATGCGCGGCTTCGTCGACGATGCCGAGAAGACGGGCCTCGCCACGCTGAAGGAGCGGGGCATGCAGGTCAACGAGCTCTCCGCCGAGCAGCGCGCCGCGTTCCAGACCTCGGTGCAGGCCGCCTACGAGGAATACTACAAGACCTATCCCAAGGAGCTGATCGACAGGGTCATCGAATCCGAGTGATCGCGTCTCGCCCGGCTGGCTCCAGCCGGGCGATTTCCTTGCCGGAGGATGGGCGGTGGAAAAGGCAGAGTCGATTTTCATAGCGGCGAACCGCTGGGTGCTGATCGTCATCCTCGCGGCGATGAGCATCATCGTGTTCTCGAACGTGGTGGCGCGCTACCTCACCAACTATTCGATCATCTGGGCCGACGAGGTCGCGCGCTACCTGATGATCTGGATGACCTTCCTCGGCGCCGGCCTGACGCTGCGCTATGGCGGCCATGTCGCCATCACCAATGTGATGGACGGCTTGCCGCCGCGCGCGCAACGCATCCTGCGCGCGGTGATCGTCGTCTGCCTGCTCGCCTTCTTCCTGCTGATGATCTGGATCGGCTATGCCTACGCCATGCGCGTTCATCTCCAGCTGACGCCAGCGACGCGGATACCGTTCAGCTACATCTACGCGGCGATCCCGGTCGGCTTTGCGCTGCTGGCGATCCACCTTCTGCTGATCGTGCGCGGCTACGTGGCGGAGAACCGCTTCAAGGAAGCGGCCGACGTGCCCGGCGACATCGCCGGCAGCCTGAGCGCCTGAGCGCTTGAGTAAGAACGCATCGAGGGGACGCGCGTGGCCTGGATACTCTTCATCACCTTCGTGATCCTGCTGGCGGCGGGCTTTCCCGTCGCCTTCACGCTGGCGATCTCCGCCTTCGTCGCGGTCGCGCTCGGCAGCTCCTATCCCTATCTCGTCGTCGTCAAGGAGATGTTCTCCGGCCTCGACTCGTTCCCGCTGATGGCGGTGCCGTTCTTCATCCTCGCCGCCGAGCTGATGACCGGCGGGGCGATGACCTACGTGCTCCTGCGCTTCGCCTCGCAGTTCGTCGGCCACCTGCGCGGCGGGCTGGGCTATGCCAACGTCATCTCGGCGGCGCTGTTCTCCGGGATTTCCGGCTCGGCGCTGGCCGACGCGGCCGGCCCCGGCGCGATGATGATCCGCATGATGGAGAAGTCCGGCTACGACAAGTCCTATGCCGGGGCGCTGACCGCCTCGGCGGCGGTGATGGGGCCGATCATCCCGCCCTCGATCATCATGATCGTCTACGCGCTCCAGGTCGAGCAGGTGTCCGTCGGGGCGCTGTTCATCGCCGGCATGGTGCCGGGCATCGTCATCGCGCTCGCCCTCTCGGCCGCCAACTTCGTCGTCTCGCGCAAGCGCAACTATCGCGGCGAGGCCGAGCGGCCGTCCGGCCGCGAGATGGTGAAGACGACGTTCCACGCCCTGCCGGCGCTGCTCTTGATCGTCATCATCATCGGCGGCATCCGCGCCGGCGTGTTCACGCCGACCGAGGCCTCGGTGGTGGCGATCTTCTACGCGCTCGCCTGCGGCATGTTCCTCTACCGCTCGCTCAAGCTGCGCGACATCCCGGCGATCATCTTCCGCGCGGCGCTGATCTCGATCGCGGTGCTGATCATCCTCGCCGCCGCCCGCGCCTTCGCCTGGGTTCTGATCATCGAGAGCGTGCCGCAGCAGCTCGCCGAGACCATCGTCTCGTGGCAGCTCAGCCCGCTCGTCTTCCTGCTGGCGGTCAACCTGCTCCTCCTCGTCTTCGGCCTGTTCATGGACCCGCTGCCGGGGGTGATGGTGCTGGTGCCGATCCTCGCGCCCATCGCCCACTCGCTCGGCATCGACCCGATCCACTTCGCCATGGTGGTGATCCTGAACCTGACCATCGGCCTGGTCACGCCGCCGGTCGGGGCGCTGCTGTTCGTCGTCTCCTCGGCCGTCAAGCTCAGGGTCGGCGACATCATCCGCGAAATGCCACCCTTCTTCATCGCCCACATCATCGTCCTCGCCCTCATCACCTTCATCCCGGCACTCTCGACCTGGCTGCCAAGGGTCAGCGGCTTCTAGGGAGAAACGCAGCCGATGCACTTCGCCGTCATATGCAAGGACAGGCCCGGCGGGCTGGAGCTCCGCGCCCGCACCCGGGCGGACCATCTCGTCTACCTCGAGCCCTACAGGGACAGGATCCTGTTCGCGGGGCCGTTCCTAGCGGCGGGAAGCGACAATTCGATCGGCGGCCTGATCGTGATAGACCTGCCGGACCTCGACGCGGCCCGCGCCTTCGCCGAGGGCGATCCCTACGCCGTGGCGGGCCTGTTCGAAACGGTCGAGGTGCTGCCGTGGCGCAAGGTCATCCCGTCCTGAGACATCGTTCACCATCGACCTGACAGTTCCGGCCGGGAGGCAGCTTAGAATGAGCGACACGAAAAGACAGGCAACCCCGATGGCCCGCCTGCGCGAGGCCGGCGCGCGCATTGTCGTCACCGGCGCGGCGGGCGGGATCGGCTCGGGCATCGTCGAGCGCCTGCTCGCCGACGGGTGGCGCGTGCTGGCGCTCGACCTGACGCCCGCGAGCCTCGAAGGGCTGCGCGCGCGGATCGGCGCGGATGACAGGCTCGCCGTCGCCGCCCTCGACGTTTCCAGTCCCGACGCCGTCGAACGGTGCTCCAGGGACCTCGCCGGGCGCGGCGTCGCGGTGGCGGGCCTCGTCAACGCGGCGGGCATCCTTCAGGACGCGGTGCCGCTTCTGGAGATGGACCTCGACCACCAGAGGAAGGTCTGGGACGTGAATTATTTCGGCGCGTTCCACTGCACGAAATGGTTCGGCGCGATGATGGCCGGCAATGGCGGCGGGGCCATCGTCAACATCACCTCGATCAACGAGCGGCGGCCGCTGCCGCTCCATGCCTACGCGCCGAGCAAGGTCGCGCTGGGCGCCCTGACCCGGCTTTCGGCAGGCGAGCTGGGAGCCAAGTCGATCCGGGTCAACGCGGTGGCGCCCGGCTTCACGCGCACGCCCGCCTTGCAGGCGAAGATGGATTCGGGCAAGCGGGACGCGCGCGTGCTGGAGAAGGCGAGCGCGATGGGGCGACTGGTGGAGATCGAGGAGATCGCCTCGGTGGTCAGCTTCCTGATCTCGGACGGTTCGAGCGGTGTCTCGGGGGCCTCGATCCCGGTCGATGCCGGCTGGCTGACGACATCGCACTGGATGAATTTCGGCAACCTCCTCGCGGCCGGGTCCGCCAATGGAGAGGACACGGCATGAAGCTGCTTCGCGTCGGAGAGCACGGCCGGGAGAAGCCGGCGGCACTGGACGCCAATGGCGACATCCGCGACCTGTCGGGCCTCATTGCCGACATCGACGGGGCAAGCCTCGGCCACGCGCCGCTTTCCGCCCTGAGGGGCGCGGACCTCGGCGGCCTGCCCGTCATCCGGTCCGGGCGCGTCGGCCCCTGCGTCGGCAGGGTCGGGAAGATCGTCTGCATCGGGCTGAACTACGAGGACCACGCGCGCGAAGCCGGCCTGCCGATTCCCGCCGAGCCGATCATCTTCCTGAAGGCATCGAGCGCGATCTGCGGGCCGAACGACCCGATCGTCATTCCGCGCGGGGCGGAGAAGGTCGACTGGGAGGTCGAGCTCGGCGTCGTCATCGGCACGGAGGCGAGCCATGTCGGCGCGGCGCGGGCGCTCGACCATGTCGCGGGCTATTGCGTCGTCAACGACGTCTCCGAACGCGGTTTCCAGTTCGACCGCGGCGGCACCTGGGACAAGGGCAAGAGCTGCGACAGCTTCGCTCCGCTCGGGCCGTGGCTGGTGACGGCCGACGAGATCGCCGACCCGCAGGAGCTCGCGCTCTGGCTCGAGGTCGACGGCCGGCGCTACCAGCAGGGATCGACGCGGACGATGATCTTCGGCGTCCGCGAGATCGTCAGCTATGTCAGCCGTTTCATGCGGCTGGAGCCGGGCGACGTCATCGCCACCGGGACGCCGCCGGGCGTGGGAATGGGGCAAAAGCCCCCGGTCTTCCTCAAGGGCGGGGAGACCGTGCGCGCGGGGATCGACGGGCTGGGCGTGCAGAGCCAGCCGGTGCTGCACGCCCCCGCCGGCTGAGGCTCGCGGTCAGGCCCCGACGGCGTTGCCCTCTTCGTCGAAGACGTGCAGCCGCGCCGCGTCGAAGACGATGCCGATCTTCTCGCCGACGGCCGGCCGCTGCGAGGCGGGCGCGGCGACGACGAGATGCTCGTCCGCCTGCGGGATCAGGTCGCCGGCGTCGAGATAGATGTAGTTCGACCCGCCGAGATATTCGCTGTGGTACACGCCGAGCGGCACCGCGCCGGGCTCGCCGGCGCCGGCGATGCGCAGCGCCTCCGGCCTGATGCCGAGGGAGACGGCCTGCCCGGGCGCCAGCGCGCCGATCGCCGCGCCCGCCAGCGGCAGCGTTCTCCCGCCGCCGAGGGCCACGACCGGCTCGCCCGCCTTCGTCTCGACGCGTCCCGGCAGGAAGTTCATGCGCGGCGCGCCCATGAAGCCGGCGACGAAGCGGTTGGCGGGCCGCTCGTAGATGTCCTCGGGCGTGCCGATCTGCTCGATGCGGCCGGCATTCATGACCACGATCAGGTCGGCGAGCGTCATCGCCTCGACCTGGTCGTGGGTGACGTAGACCATGGTCGCGCCGAGCTCCTTGTGCAGCCGCGCGATCTCGAGGCGCATGCTCACGCGCAGCTCGGCGTCGAGGTTCGACAGCGGCTCGTCGAACAGGAAGATCTTGGGATCGCGGGTGATCGCCCTGCCGATGGCGACGCGCTGCCGCTGCCCGCCGGACAGGGCCGCCGGCCGGCGCTCGAGCAGGGAATCGATGCGCAGGCTGGCGGCGGCGCGCCGGACCCGGCGGTCGATCTCGCCCTTCGGCATGCGCGCCATCTTCAGCCCGAACGCCATGTTGTCGTAGACGCTCATATGCGGATAGAGCGCGTAGTTCTGGAACACCATCGCCACCTCGCGACGATGCGGGGCGAGATCGTTGACCACGGTCCCGTCGATCAGCACCTTGCCGCCGGTGATCGGCTCCAGCCCGGCGATCATGCGCAGCAGGGTCGACTTGCCGCAGCCCGAGGGGCCGACGAAGACGCAGAACGCGCCGCCCGGCACCGTCAGGTCGACCCCGTGCAGCACCTGCGTCTGGCCATAGGACTTGACGACCGATTCGAGCTGGAGATGCGCCATTTGCCGTTGCTCCTACTTCAGTCCGCTCTGCGTCAGCGTCCGCACGTAGAACCGCTGGAACAGGATGAAGGGGATCAGCGCGACGCTGACCGCCATGGTCGTGGCGGCGAACATCTGTCCCCAGTTGGCCTGCTCGAAATCGGCGTTGCGGGCGATCGCCACCTGCACCACGACATAGTCGGGCGAGCTCGCCGCCACCAGCGGCCAGAAGAACGCGTCCCATTGCAGGATGAAGATCATCAGCGCGGCGGTGGCGACCGTCGCCCCCGACAGCGGCATGGCGATGCGCCAGTATATCTGGAGCCACGACGCGCCGTCCATGCGCGCGGCCTCGATGATCTCGCGCGGGATGGCGGCGAAGAACTGGCGGAACAGGAAGATGACCAGCCCGTTGGCCACCTCGGGCAGGATCAGCGCCTTGAAGCTGTCGGTCCAGCCGAGCGCCCGCACCAGCGTGTAGAGGGGGATGACGAGCGCCTCGAACGGCATCATGAAGCTCGCCAGCACGAGGACGAACAGCGTGCGCTTGAACGGGAAGTCGAACACGGCGAAGGCGAAGCCGGCCAGCGAGTTGACGACGACGCCGATGGCCACCGTCGCCCCGGCGACGATCAGCGAGTTGCGCACGGCGACGGGGAAGTCGCCGGACAGCAGCGCAAGGTAGTTGTCGAAGGTCACGGTGGTGGGAAAGAATGTGCGCCACGAGATCTCGCTGGTGTGGCGGAATATCTCGTCGGCCGGCCGGAAGGAGGAGATAATCATCCAGACGATGGGCAGGAGCTGAACCACCGCGATGGCGATCAGCAGGCCGTAGCGCGGCACCTCGCCCGACCATTTCGCCCCGGCATATCCGTTCACGTCAGACATCCTTGCGCTCGCGGAAAAACCGGAACTCGATCACGGCGAAGATGGCGATCACCAGAAGGATGATCGTCGAGATCGCCAGTGAGCGGCCCATGTTGAGGTAGGCGAAGGCCGACTGGTAGGCCTGGAACATCAGCAGGTTGGTGGCCTCGCTCGGGCCGCCGTTGGTGATGATGTAGACCGGCGCGAAGAACAGGAAGTTGATGGCCGTGTCGGCGACGAGCACGAAGACCAGCGGCCGGCGCATCAGCGGAAGCGTGATGTTGACGAAGCGCCGCCAGCCGAGCGCCCCGTCGAGAGCGGCCGCCTCGTAGACGTCCTTCGGAATGCCGTTGAGCCCGGCCAGCAGGAACAGCATCCAGTAGCCGACGCCCTTCCAGGTGGCGATGAAGATCATGGTGCCGAGCGCCTGGTTCTGGCTGCGGAAGAAGGGCTGGCGCTCGAAGCCGAGCTCGGCGAGGATGCTGTTGACCAGCCCGAGCGACGGGTCGAGCAGGATGCTCCACAGCACCGCCGTCAGCGCGATGGAGAAGGTCATCGGCATGAAGAAGGCGGTGCGGAAGAAGACGATGCCCGGCGAGGGCCGGAACACCAGCATGGCGAGGATGAACGCCAGCACGACCTGGATCGGGTTGATCAGCAGGTTGAAGATCAGCGTCACCCGCAGCGACTGCCAGAAGCCGGGATCGGCGAACAGCGACAGGTGATTGCCGAGGCCGACGAAGACGCGGTCGCCCATCAGCGAGACGCTGAACAGGCTGCCGATCCCGGCGATGAAGATGGGCACCACCCGGAAGACAGCCAGGCCGATCAGCGCGAGCGCCAGGAAGGCGAAGGGAACGATGGCGCGTTCGCGCATCTCGGCCGGCCTCCGTCCGTCAGCGGTACTTGACCAGCTCGCGGTCGATCTGCGTGGCCGCCCGCGTGAGCGCCGTCTGCGGGTCCTCGCCCGTCTGGATGTCGCGGAAGGCGACGCGCAGGATGTCCTCGTACTCGCGCCATCCGGGCGTCGCCGGGCGGGCCACGGCGGTCTCGTCGAGCTCATGGCGCATGATCTGCCAGCCGTCGCTGTCGAAGGCCTCAGCCTCCAGCTCCCACATGCTGCTGGTGACGGGCGGATAGCTGCGGAGCTTGAACCATTCCTGCTGCGCCGCGTCGGACAGATACCAGTTGACGAAGGTCTTGGCCGCATCCATCGCGTCGGTGCGCGGGTTGATGCCGACATGCCACGAGCCCGTCGGCGTCACCGGCTTGCCCTTCTCGAAATAGGGGAAGGGCGCGACGCCCCAGTCGAGGTCGGGATAGTTGGCGAGGATGGACAGCATCCACGGACCGCCGATGAAGAAGCCGGTCTTGCCCGTGCCGAAAAGCTCCTGCGAGAGATTGTGGTCGAAGACGCCGGTCGGCGAGACGCGCCACTCGTTGAACAGGTTGCGGTAGAAGGTCGCCGCCTCGACGAATTCGGGCGAGTCGACGTAGCCCGTGGCCGTCAGCCCGTCTTCCGAGATGCCGGTCGCGCCGAGGGACTGGGCCATCGGCAGGAGCTGGTAGGGCCGCTCCGACTGCTCGATCACCAGGCCCCAGACGCCGGCCTTCTCGTCGCGGATCGACTTGGCTCCCTCGACGACTGCCTCCCAGGTCATGCGCTCGGCCGGGTCGGTCGAGGGATGGGGGACGCCGGCGGCGTCGAGCAGCGCCTTGTTGTAGAACAGCAGCGCGCTGCTGCTGGCGATCGGCGCGGAATAGAGCTTGCCGTCATACTGGGCCGCCGCGCGCGCGGCGGGCGTCAGTTTGTCGACGTCGATGATTTCGGTGAGGTCGAGCAGATGGCCGCGCACGGCGTAGGAGGCGGTCAGCGGGCTGTCAACGGAATAGACGTCCGGATCGGGGGTGCGGGCGTTGAGCCGCACGTCGAGCGTCTGGAAGATCTGGTTGAAGGGGACGCGCTCGTAATTGACCGTGATGTCGGGATGCGCTGCCATGAACGCGTCCATCATCGGTTTCACGTGCTCGTCGGGCCAGCCCATCCAGACGATGCTGAGCGTCTTGTCCTGGGCCAACGAAGGCGAATGCGTCGCCAGGGCCATGAGGCCGAGCGCGACGGCGCTTGCGGCGGTGCGGAATCTGAACATGCTTTCCTCCCTTGTTGCTTGATCCGGCCGGGGCCGGGCGACGTTCCTAGGCGTCGTAGCCGGCGATGATCTCGATGACGTGGTCGACCGCGGCGTCGCCCTCTATCGCCACCGCCACCTTCGCGTTGGGGGCGGCGTTGCCCTCGATGACGCTGGTGTTGCGGGAATTGACCTTGCGCAGGTCGCACGCCGTCATGCCGCGCAATTGCGGGCTGGCCAGCTCGATGTGGACGTGGGCGTCCTGCAAGGTCATCAGCGACGGCTCGACATAGGGGATGATGGCGCAGGGATCGTGCATCGAGGCGGCCGACAGGTTGAACACCTCGCGCGAGCGCGTGAGGTAGAACTGCATCAGGTCGCCGAACGCCTTGCCGACGGGGCCGCCGGTGGCGCGCAGCCGCTCGACGTGCCGGTCGCCGACGCCGGCCTGCCGGGTGACGTTGAGGCCAGCCATGACGATCGGCAGGCCGCAGTTGAACACGACGGACGCCGCCTCGGGATCGCAGTAGATGTTGTATTCGGCGAGCGGCGTGATGTTGCCGATCGTGGTCGAGCCGCCCATGACGGTGATGCCGGCCAGCCATTCGACGAGGCGCGGCTCCAGCTTCAGGGCCATGGCGATGTTGGTCAGCGCGCCGATGCCGGCGAGGACGAGCTCGCCGCGATGGCGGCGCGCCTGCTCGATGATGAAGGTGACGGCGTGCTCGGCGACCGGGTCTCGGTCCGGCTCGGGAAGGTCGGCGCCGGCGATGCCGTTGGCGCCGTGCATGTCGGCGGTCACCACCGGCGGCGCCGGCGTGACCAACGGCTTGCTCATCCCCTTGGCCACCGGCACGTCGAGCCCGGCCAGCCGGCATATCGAGAGCGCGTTGCGCGTCGTCTGCTCGACCGTGGTGTTGCCGAACACCGTGGTTATGCCGATCAGGTCGACGGTTTTGGCGGCATAGAGCAGCGCCATCGCGTCGTCGTGTCCGGGGTCGCAGTCGATGATCATGCGGGTCATAGGCATCCTCCACTTTCCATGGCCGGCCGCATGCCCGGGGCAGCGGCCTCAGTGATCTCCTCGCGGCCGGCCAGGCTCGGCACGACGCCGCGCCGGGTGCAGGCCAGCGATCCGGCGGCGACGCCCCATGCCAGCGCGGCATCGAGGGCGCCGTCCTCGATCCATCGCGCGGCAAAGGCGCCGACGAACGCGTCGCCCGCGCCGGTCGTGTCGACCACCGCGACATCGAGGGCGGACGCGGCGGCGCGGCGCCCGGCCGTGTCGATCAGCATCGCGCCGCCGGCCCCGAGCGTGACCACCACGGCGAGGCCGACGGTCTTCGCCAGCCGGGCGGCGGCCTCGCGCGGATCGGCATCGGCGTCCATGCCGGCAAGCTGGAGCGCCTCGATCTCGTTGACGATCAGGATGTCGATCAGCGCGCGCAGCTCATCGGGCAGGCTCGCCGGCGCGGGCGCGGCGTTGAGCAATGTGCGCGCGCCGCCGCGCCGGGCGATGGAAAAGGCCTCGATCATGGCGGGAATGGGCGTTTCGAGCTGGCCGACGACGAGGCCCGCGTTAGCGACGAGGTCGCGGCGCGCCTCGACCGCGGCGGGCGACAGGCGCGCATTCGCGCCGGGGTCGATGACGATCATGTTCTGGCCGCCGGCCTCGACGACGATCAGCGCCGTGCCGGTCGCGGCATCCTCGACGGCGAGGGCGCCGTCGGTGGCGATGCCTTCGTCCGCCCACAGGCGGCGCGCGGCCTCACCCGCCTCGTCGTCGCCGGTCGCGGCGATCAGGGTCACGTCCGCGCCGGCGCGGGCGGCCTGGACGGCCTGGTTGCTGCCCTTGCCGCCATGGGACTGAAGCAGGCCGCGGCCGACCACGGTCTCTCCCGGCGACGGGAAGCCGTCGACCACCACGCTGACGTCGCGCAGATAGCTGCCCACAACGACGATCCCCTCCCGCATGTCCCGTCCGTCAAAGATTGCACACGAGTGCAATAGTAGCCGCAGCACCTCGCCTGTCAACCCGACATCGGAGGAGGCGCCCGCGGCGACGGCGGCCGGCAGGCTCGAAACGGCGTTCGGCTCTGGCCCTTCGGGGCGCAAATCTGGTAACAGGATGCCGAACCGGGCAGGGAGTGGAGATGCAGAAGAAGACCGGGCGAAAGGTCGACCCGCCGCGCTCGATCGACGTGGCGGCGCTTGCCGGCGTGTCCCGCTCGGCAGTGTCGCGCACCTTCACCAAGGGCGCCAGCGTCTCGCCGGCGACGCGCGAGAAGGTGATGCGCGCGGCCGAGGCGCTGGGCTATCGCCCGAACATGCTGGCGCGCACGCTGATCACCCGCCGCTCCGGCATCGTCGGGCTGGTGATCTCGGACGTCCTCAACCCGTTCTATGCCGGCGCGCTGGAGGCGCTGAGCCGGCATTTGCAGGACCGCGATTTCTCGCCGCTGCTGTTCTGCTGCCGCGACGCGCGCCATCTCGACGAATTGATCCCGAAGGTCCTGTCCTATCAGGTCGACGGCGTCGTCATCGCCGCGGCCACGCTGTCGTCCACCATGGCGCGCGAATGCGCCAAGGCCGGCCGGCCGGTCGTGCTCGTCAACCGCTACACCGACAGCGGCGAAGCGAGCAGCGTCGCCTGCGACAACGTCATGGCCGGGCGCATGGCGGCCGAGCACCTGCTGGCGGCGGGACGCAGGGCCATCGCCTTCATCGCCGGGCTGGAGAACACGTCGAGCTCGCGCGACAGGGAGCTCGGCCTGACGCGCGCGCTGGCGGCCCACGGCCTCGCCCCCGTCGCGCGCGAGAGCGGAAACTACGCCTACAACGACGCCCTCGACGCGGCACGGCGCATCCTGTCGCGGCCGCAGCGGCCGGACGCGATCTTCTGCGCCAACGACGTAATGGCGCTGGCGGTCCTCGACGTGGCGCGCAGCGAGTTCGGGCTGGAGACGCCGCGCGACCTTGCCGTCGTCGGCGTCGACAACATCTCCGCGGCGGCCTGGCCGAGCTACGCGCTGACCACGGTCGACCAGAATGTCGAGCGCATGTCCGCCGAGGCGATCTCGGTGCTGATCGAGCGCATCGACGACCACGCCTCGCTTCCCGTCCGGCGGCTGATCCCGCCGTCCCTGTGCGTCCGCGACACGGCCTGACGAGGGCTGGAGGGCTAGGCGACGACGAAGCCGCCGTCGAGCGGGTCGGCGCGGTTGAACGTCCAGCGGGCGCCGCCGAGAAGGCCGGCCTTGCCCTTGACCGTGGGCCGCAGGGCGCGCACGCCGTTTAGGTCGACATGGCCGAGCAGCTCGCCCTCGTAGGTGCCGCTGCCGAGAAGCCCCTCGGCCTGGATCGGCTGGTTGAGGCCGAGCTCGCCGCGTGCCTCGAAAAGCGCCAACATGCCGCTCATCGCCGTGCCGCCGGGGGCGCGGTCGAGCTGGCCCTCGCCGAACACGTGGACGTTCTTGTAGAACGCGCCTTCCCTGTCCGGCTCGTGCCAGAAGGTGACGAAGCCGACGTCGCGCACATGCGCCTCCAGCGGGTGCCGGGGCTGGACCTTCTTCTGGAGCTGCTCGCGCACCAGCAGGCCGTAATGCGACAGAACCTTGCCGTTCTCGGGCGCGATCCGCAGATTGGTGCCGCGCAGGTCGACCACGCCGAAATAGTTGCCGCCCCACACCACGTCGACGTTGAGCCTCCCGAGGTCGGGAACCTCGACCTCGATGTCGCGCGCGGCGACATAGGAGGGCACGTTCTCGAAGCGGGTCCACAGCACCTGCCCGTCCTGCGACGCGACCTCGGCGGTGACGCGGCCGGCCAGCGTCTCGAACCGGATCGTGGTCAGCGGGCCATCGCCCCGCCGCACCATGCCGCGCGCCACCATCGCCATGCCGACCGCGATGGTGCCATGGCCGCACATGTACTGGTACTGGGTGGCGTCCATGTAGATCAGGCCGGCGTCGAACTCCGGGGAGGAGGGCGGCGTCAGGAACACGCCGACCATGTCCTTGTGCCCGCGCGGCTCGCGCATCAGCGCAAGGCGCAGCCAGTCGTAATGGGTTTCTAGGAACTGCTTCTTTTCAAGGATCGACGTGCCGGCGGGATAGGGGATCCCGCTGTGGACGATGCACAGCGGCTCGCCCTCCGTATGGGTGTAGAGCACGTCATAGGTATCCTCAATGCGCATTCTTTGTCTCCACGAAGGTCTATTTCTTGGTCTGGATCACGTCGAGCCCGAAGACGGCATCGATGATGATGAGGAGGATCGCGGCGACGAGGATGGTGATCGCCGAGACGGCCGCGATGGTCGGGTCGACCGTGTACTGGATGTAGTTGAACAGCTTCACGGGGATGGTCGTCAGCGCCGGGGTGACGTTGAAGATGCTCAATTCGACATTGATCCACGAGGTGATGAAGGCGAGGATTGCGCCGCTGATCGCGCCGCCGCGTATCTGCGGCAGGGTGACGAGGAAGAAGGTGGCGAACGGCCCGGCGCCGAGGTCGCGCGAGGCTTCCTCCAGCGCCTTCTGGTCGGCGGAGAACTGCGGCAGCACCGAGCGGACGATGAACGGGACGATGATGACCACATGCCCGACCATCAGCGCCGGGAAGCTGCGCACGAGGCCGATGGCGCTGCCGTACTGGAGGAGGGCGGCGCCCAGTACCAGATAGGGCATCATCAGCGGCGACATCAGCACGGCCTCGACCGCGCCCTTGCCCCGGAACGAAAACCGGGCGATGGCCAGCGTCGCCGGCACGGCGAGCAGGAGGGCGATGACCGTGGCCGAAAGGGCGAGCCAGGTGCTGATCGAGAAGGCCGCCATGTAGCTGCGGTCCGCCAGCACGCGCTCGTACCATTTCAGGGTCAGGCCCTGCGGCGGGAAGGTGAGGAACTCGGAGGTCGTCAGCGACGCGCCGACGATGATGACGAGCGGCACCAGCAGGTAGACCAGCACCAGCATCGAGAACGCGGCGAGGATGAAGCGCGCCATCACCGGCCTCCCCGCGGCTTGCCGACGATGCCGGACAGCGAGACCATCGCCAGCGTCAGCAGCAGCAGCGTGATGCTGAGCGCGCCGCCATAGTTGAAATCGAAGACGGAGGTGTATTGCTGGAAGATCAGCATCGAGAACATCGTGACCTGGCCCCCGCCGAGCACCGCGGGCGTGACATAGGCGCCGACCGACAGCGCGAAGACCAGCAGCGCGCCCGCCGTCAGACCCGGCAGCGAGAGCGGGAAGGTGATGGTCCAGAAGCTGGTGAACCGGCTCGCGCCGAGATCGGAAGAGGCGTCGGTGTAGGACCGGTCGATCTTGGCCAGCGCGTTGCCGACGGCGATGACGATGAACGGCATGTTGATGTAGACGAGGCCGATGATCACGCCCGCCTCGGTGCCGAGGAACCGGAACGGCGAATCGATCAGCCCGAGCCCGGTCAGGCTTTCATTGACGAGGCCCCGCCGGCCGAGCAGCACCATCCAGCCGAACGAGCGCACGATGTTGCTGGTGAACAACGGAAGCACCAGAAGGACGATGAAGGTGCGCCGCAGCGTGCGGCTGGAAACGCCGTGGACGAGGAAATAGGCCAGCGGATAGCCGACGATCATGCAGATGACGGTGGTGAGCAGCGAGATCCGCGCCGTGCGCCACAGCACGTCCCAGTGATACTGGTCGAACAGGATGCGGGCGTAGTTGGCGAAGGTCACGGTCTCCTGCGCGCTGGTCAGGCTGGAGATGAGCACCACGCCCATCGGCGCGAGGAAGAAGGCCGCGAAGAAGGCCAGCGGCGCGAACAGCAGGAGGAAGAGGGACAGTCGGGTCGCAGCCATCGCGCGCCTACTCCTCGAGGACGCGGATGTCGGCGGGGTCGAAGCCGATCAGCACGTCGCCGCCCCGGACGGGCTTGGGCGCGCCGCCGGGCAGGCGGATCGTGAGCCGCGCGTCGCTGCCGCTGACGATCACCGTGGTGTGGGCGCCGATGTCGATGACGTCCTCGACCCGGAATCGCGCCGTCGACAGCCCGGGCAGCGGCGCGTCGAGCAGGCGGATCTGCTCCGGGCGCAGCATCGCGACCTGCCGCCGGGCGCGGTCGCACGCTTGCGCCTCCAGCGCCTGCGAGCCGACGGCGGGCTTCAGCCGCCCGTCGGCGGTCCACTCGCAGGCGAGGAAATTGGCCTCGCCGATGAAGTCGGCGACGAAGCGGGAGGCGGGCCGGCGGTAGATCTCGTCGCCGGTGCCGATCTGCTCGATCCGGCCGGCATTCATCACCACGATCCGGTCGGCCATGGTCAGTGCCTCCTCCTGGTCGTGGGTGACGAAGACGAAGGCGATGCCGAGCTTTTCCTGAAGGTGCTTGAGCTCGATCTGCATCTGCTTGCGCAGCTTGAGGTCGAGCGCGCTCAGCGGCTCGTCGAGCAGGAGCAGCTTCGGCTTGTTGACCAGCGCGCGGGCGAGGGCGACGCGCTGCTGCTGGCCGCCGGACAGCTCCTGCGGGTAGCGTTCGCCGAACGTGGCGAGGCCGACGAGGTCGAGGGCCTCCTGCGCCAGCGCGCGCGCCCTTGCCCGGGATTCGCCCTTGCGGCGCGGCCCGTAGGCGACGTTGTCGATGATGCGCATGTGCGGGAACAGCGCGTAGTTCTGGAACACGGTGTTGAGCGGACGGCGATTGGGAGGACGCCGCGTGACGTCCTCCCCGGCTATGACGATGCTGCCGCTGTCGGGCGTCAGGAAACCGGCGATCGAGCGCAGAAGCGTCGTCTTGCCGCAACCGCTCGGGCCGAGCATCGCGATGAACTCGCCGTGCCTGACGTCAAGGGCGATATCCGCCAGCGCCGCGTGCTGGCCGAATTTCTTATGGACGTTTCGAACCGACAGAAGAGTATCGACCATGAATTCCACTCGCTGGCTTGGGCCTGCCGGAACGGCTAGTTCCCGACTTCCCGGTTCCACCGGTCGACGAGATCGGCGCGCTGCTTGTTGATCTCCCACCAGTCCAGCATCGTCAGGTCGTCGACCGAGCCGCCCTCGGCCCAGGGCAGCTTGGCGGCGACCTCGGCCGGCACCTCGGCGCCCTTCACCGACGGGCCGAGATAGAGTTTGGCCGCGAGGCAGGCGGAGGCCTCGGGGGTGAGGGCGAAGTCGATGAACTGTTCGGCCGCTTCCTTGTTGGGCGCGCCCTTGACGAGATGCAGGCGCACGTCGCCGCCCCAGGCGCCTTCCTTTGGCACCACGAACTGGAGCGGCAGGCCCTGGTCGTTCAGCCCCCATGCCGGGGCGCTGTTGAAGGCGCCGATCACCGCTTCGCCTGTCTGGAAGGCATTGGCCGCGGCGCCCGAGCTGTCGTAGAACAACGCCGCCTTCAGCTCGCCGAGCTGCTTGAAGGTGGCGTCGAAATCGCCGCCGTTCATCACCTGGCTGAGGAAGAACACGGTGGGGATGCCGAGCGCGTTCGCGGGCGCGGGGAAGGTGACCGCGTTGGCGAAATCGGCGCTCCACAGATCGGCCCAAGAGGTCGGCGGCGTCTTCACCTCGTCGCTGTTGTAGGCGATGCCGAAGGCGTAGTAGCCGGTGCTGACGGCGAGGTTCTCGCCCTCGTGGCTGTAAAGGGCCTGCGGCACGAGATTGGCGATGTTGGGGATGGCCGCCGGGTCGAGATGGTCGAGCACGCCGGCCGCCATGCCGACCTCGCTGACGCCGCCGTCCATCCAGAACGCATCGATCACCTGCGCGCCGGCCTGCTGCTGGACCTTCGACAGGTTGACCGTCGAGGTGCCGATCTCGGGGACGACCGTGATGCCGGTCGCCGCGGTGAACGGCTCGATGATGCAGGCGGTGAAGGCGTCGCCCCAATTGCCGCCGAACAGGCCGATCGTGACCGATTTCTCCGCTGCCGCCGGCGTCGCCGACAGGGCGCCCGCGACGATCGCAAGGGCCGTCGAATTCCGCAAGAATCTGCTCATTTTGTTCTCCTTTGCCATGTCTGGCACGTGTTCCCGGACTATTGCCCGGCGAATTTACGAAGCGGCCTTGCGGCCTCATAGGAAACAGACGGCCAGAAACTATGATATTTCCGACATGGCGGGCAGGCGCGCCGGCTCGCGATCCCCGTCGTCTTTGCCGCGTGAAGCCGGTTGTTGACGCCCTTCCAGCCTTTGATAACATCCGGCGATGACAAGCATCCGCCCGTCCGACCCAGGCGATCGCGATCTGTCCGGCACCCTGCATCGAAGCTCGGAGGAAGGCCCGGTCCGGGCCGACGGGATTGGCGAGCAGGCTGTCGGGGCAAGGAAGCTGCGTGTCGGATTCATCCTCCTCGACCAGTTCACGCTGGCGGGCTTCGCCGGTTTCGTCGAGGCCTTGCGCCTCGCGGCCGACGACGGCGGCCGCAGCCGGCAGATCTATGCCTCATGGTCGATCATGACCGAGAAGGGCCTGCCTTGCCGCGCCAGCTGCGGAGCGGTCATCGGCGACCCCGACGATCTGAAGGACCCGCACGGCTTCGACTACATCGCCGTGTGCGGCGGCAACGGGAACCTCAGCACCAGAACGCAGTCGCCGGCCCTGCTCGATTATCTGCGCGCCGCCCGCGCCGCCAATGTCTGCCTGATCGGGGTGTGCAACGGCACGTTCACGATCGCGCGGGCCGGGTTGATCGGCGCGCGTACCGTCTGCATCAACTGGAACAGCTTCGATGCGTTCCGGGCGAAGTTCCCCGCGGTCCGCACCCGCACCGACCATCTCTTCATCGACGAGGGCGACCTCATCACCTGCGCCGGCTCGACCGCGGCCATCGACCTCGGCACCTACCTGATCTCGCGCCACTGCGGCGAGCACCGGGCGCGCCAGGTCGTGCGCCACATGCTCCTGCAGCAGATGCGCCCGGCCCGGCTGCCGCAGCCGCATTTCTTCTCGGAGCTCCTGGAGACCGACGACGTGCGCGTGCGCCAGGCCGTGCATCTGATGGAGCAGCGCCTCGACTCGCCGCCGTCGATCGACGCGCTGGCCCGCTATGTCGGCGTCAGCGACCGGCAGCTCGGGCGCCTGTTCCGCAAGGCGACGGGGCTCAGCACCAAGACCTTCCTCTTGCATCTGCGCCTGCGCTACGCGCGCTGGCTGCTGCTCAACTCATCCTATTCCGTGATGCAGATCGCCTTCAATTGCGGCTTTGCCGATGCGTCGCATTTTTCCCGCGAGTTCCGCGCGCTGTTCTTCGAAACGCCGCGGGACGTGCGCAAATGTTCGGCGGAGAAGTCGACGCACTGATCCGCGCCGCCCGGCGCGGCGGCGGTCAGTTCTCGAACAGGACGAAGGCGCCCCAGACCAGCGGGCTGCTTGCTGCGGGAAGCTCGCCGCCGATGGCGTCGCGCCGCGTCTGGCGCAGCGCCTCGGACCAGGTCCGCCCTTCGATCAGATATTCGTAGTAGCGCACCATGAACTCGGCGGTGCCGTCGTCGGCCACCGGCCACAGCGTCAGCAGAGAGCGCCGTGCGCCGGCGATGTCGATAGCCGTCGGCAGGCCGCGCAGGCCGCCGACGAAGGTTTCCTCGCCCCGCCCGGTCTCGCAGGCCGACAGGACCAGCAGCTCCAGCGCCCTCAGGTCCCAGCTCATCAGCTCGAAGGCGTAGAGCCGCCCGTCGGCCTCGTCGCGCGCCATCGCGTGCCGGTCGCCTGAGCCCGACAGGATCACCTCGCTCTGCCACAGCGTGTCGACATCGCTGGCCCCGCCCGCCCGGGCGCTGCGATAGGCGCCGTGGGTGGCGAGATGCGCGATGGTCGCGCCCTCCATCCGCTCGCGCAGCGCCGCCTCGCTGACCTCGCCGGCCGTCAGCGTGTCGATGGAAAGCCGGTCGCTCTTCAGGATGCCGGCGATCGCCTCGACCTCGCGCAGCGTGCCGGGCAGCGGCTCCGCGCCGCGCTCGTCGCCGCGGCTGTAGTCGATGCCGCCGGCGAGCACGGCGCGGCCGCCCTCCGCCAGCGTCTGGCCGGAAGACGGCCGGTAGAGGGCTTCCGGCCGCGTCAGGAAGCGCATCTCGAAACGCTCCTCCAGCAGCCGCCCCTCGGCGTCGGACAGCATCGAGAACGGCACCGCGAAGAGCTGCCCGTCGGGGATCACGAACACGGTCCCGGCTCCTTCGAGATCGGCCGCCAGAGGCGCGATCAGGCGCTCGTGAAGGTCGGAGAAGGTGCTGCGGGCGATGGTCAGCGGCACGGCGCCGCGCTCGCCGGAGGAGCGGGTGGAGCGCAGCGACGCCATTTGGGTCGTCGTGCCGCCGGCAACGATCTGCCGCGGGTCGCCGAGATGGCGCAGCACGGGCGCCGCGCCGGCGCGCGAGACGATGGCGTAGAGGCGGGTGTCGGCCAGCGGGTCTGCCGTCTCGCGGTCACTGCGCCACTGGCGGGTGATGAAATACTGGACGAGCACCTCGCCCGGCGCCAGCAGGTCGGCGGCGGCCGGCAGCGGCGCGGAAAGCTTATCCGGCGTCAGTTCATAGCGCTCGACGACGCGGCTGTTCAGCCGGCCTTCCAGTTCCCGAAGCGCCTCGACGAAGGTGAAGGCGAGGTCCTGCTCGCCGCCCGACGCGAACAGCTCGCGCGCGATGCGCGACTGGCGGGAGACCTGCCGCAGGAGATCCGCGCTCTCGGTGTCGTCGGCGTCGATCAGCCGCTCGATCTTCAAGAGGTTGTCGGCATCGACGGTGGAGAGCGAGGGCCAGCGGCGTGACGCGTCGGCGAAGGCGGGCACCACCGACGCGTCGAGCTCGGCGAGTCGGCCGTAATGGTAGAGCATGTCGTCGGCCATCGCGCGGGTGGTGTCGGCGACGTCGCGGTTGCCGGCATAGAACACCTGCAGGTAGACCCAGGCGAGCATTTCGCTGTCGATCGCCGCGAACTCCGCCGCGGCCGCCTTCGTGTCCGTCTCGGCCTTGGCGTTGGCGATGGCGATGCGGCCGGCGAAGGTCAGCGGATGGGTGGTGGTCATCTCGCTGCCGGCGATATTGTAGGCCTGCTCGAGATGCTTCATCCGCCGCTCGCCGTCGCCGACTTTCGCGAAGTGATCGGCGAGCAGGTTGGCCGCCTTGAGGCTGAGGATCGCCGGATAGTCGGCATCCGTGATCAGCGCATCCATGCGCGCGACGGCGGCCTCGTCCATCGGCTTCACGCCCGAGACGAGGTCGGTGTAGTCCAGCCACGCCTCCATGACCGGCAGGTTGGTCTCGTCGGCCGTGGCCACGACGATGTCGCGGCAGAGCGTGAACAGCTTGCGCGCGTTGTCCCAGTCGCCGAGGTCGAGGTAATTCTGGCCGTTGTTGTTGGCGCTGACCAGCGTGTTGAAATGGTTCTGCCCGTAGTGGCGGATGCGGTTCTCCAGCACCACGCGGTCGTATTCCAGCGCGCGCGACGGCGCGCCGAGGCCGCGCAGCACGTCGGCGAGGTTGTTGGCCAGACGCCATGTGATGGTGTCGTCGGGGCCGAGAACGTCGAGCGCGAGATCGTAATTGCTCTGCATCAGGCTGACGGCGGTGCCGTACTGGCCGATGTCGCCCATCGCCGTCGCCAGCTTGTCGTTGGCATGGATCAGCTCGCGCGATTCGTTGCCGTAATGGCGCGCGTAGAGATGGGTGGCGGTGGTGTAGAGCGGCACGAAGTGCTGCTGCGGGTCGATCACCGCCGTGCGGAACTGGGCATAGGCGAGGTAGAAGTCGGCCAGCTCCTTGATGTCGGCCTGCGCGGCCTGCGTCTGCGCGCCGTCGGCGAAGAGCTGCGTCGCCTGATCGTTCATGCCGTTGGCGTGAAAGAGGTTCGCCGCCTCCATGTACTGGCGGATGGTGAAGACGTGATGGTCCGTGCGGGCGCTGGCGAGAAGCGCCTCGCGCAGCCGGGGATAGCCCTCCTCGCCGCGTCCGGCCTGCATCAGGCTGAAGGCGCTGCGGATGCGCGCCTTCAGATGCGGCTCGCTGTTCTCGCCATGCGCGTCGCGGGCGCGTTTCTCGTAGAGCGCGGCGAGCTCGTCCTGCGCTGCCCCGTCGCCGAGCATGCCCTTGACGTCCATCAGCCGCTCGACCAGCAGGTCTCCTTTCGCCGGATCGGCGGGATCGAGCAGCGCAAGCAGCTCCTGCATCCGCGGGAAGAGCTCAGCATCGATGCGGGCGGCGTCACCCTGCTGGAAGAGCGCCTCCATCTCGGCGACGGCGGCGGCGCTGTCCGCCGGCTGGGCGGCGCCGGGCGAGGCAATGAGGAGGGGAAGGGCGAGAGCGGTGGAGAGGACGAGGCCGGTGCGAAGGAGAGAAAGACGCATGCGAAGAGTTTTGCCCGCAGATGAACGATCACGGAAACTGAACCGTTCGATGTGACCAAATCAAGTCCGGATCGACCGGCGATGCGCCGGAAGCCGAAGCGCCGCCTTCATCCGCCCGGATCACCCGGTTTCCGTTACCCTCCGTTCACCATCCGGCAAGAATGACGGGCCTGGCGCGGGCCGGCGACACGATTCGGCCGGCTTTTCGCCTTCTTTCTCCGGCGGCCCGTGTCCATGTTGGCCTAAAGAAGGTGGCATGCCGCATCTCGATTTCCTGACGCTCTACATCGTCATCTTTCTCATCTCCCTTACCATGACGGTGGTGTGGGCCGGCTTCGCCTACACCTATCGCCCGCACAGCGCCGCACGGCACTGGCTGGCTGCCTGCGTGCTGTCGCTGGTCGGCGGCGTCGTGCTTTCCGTCCAGGGCAACGAGGGCTCGCTCGTTCCCGCCATCGTCGGCAACGTCATCATCATCTTCGGCTTCTCCCAGTTCTGGATCGGCCTGCGGCGCTTCCGGAACATGGACGGAGGCCAGCTCCGGGCCGTCGGCCTCACGGTGCTCGCCGCGCTGGCGATGGTGGCGATGCACGACAACGACCGGGGGCGGGCGATGGTCTATTCCGCCGGCCAGGCGACGGTGATGCTGGTCTGCATCGTCCACCTCCTGCGCAACCGTATCCCCGGCATCGGCACGGCCATCGCCCTGACCGCCTTCGCGGTGGCGATGTTAGGCCAGCTCATGGTGGTGGGCTCGAACTGGGCGGTCCTGTCCGGCGCGCTCGATTTCCCGGTCTACTATTCGCTGGCGTCCTACGCGCTCCTGTGCACCATTTTCAGCGCCACGGTGTGGAACCTCGGCTTTGCGATGATGACCATCGACAAGCTCGTCCAGAATTTGAGCCGGCTGTCGCAGACCGACGAGCTGACCGGCCTCGCCAACCGCCGCGCGTTCAATGCCGGGCTGGAGGCGGCCCGGCGCAGGAGCGAGGCGACCGGCCTTTGCCATTGCGTGATCCTCGCCGACTTGAACGACTTCAAGGCGCTCAACGACAGGTTCGGGCACGGCGCGGGTGACCGGGCCCTCGGCGCCTTCGGCGGGCTGCTGCGCGCATGCGCGGGCGGCAACGCCGTGGTGGCGCGCCTCGGCGGCGACGAATTCTGCATCCTGCTGCCCGAGACGACCATCGACCAGGCCGGGGAAATCACGGCGGCGATCCGGGCCCGCATCGCCGCGACGCCGGTCGAGCTGCCGGGCGCCGGGCGCGTCGTCCTTTCCGCGAGCATCGGCGCCGCTGCCGAGACCGAGGCCCGCTCGGCGGGCGTCGACCTGCTGTCGCTCGCCGACAGGCGCCTCTACGCCGACAAGGCGCGGCACAAATCCGCCCGGCCGGACACGGCGGACCGCAAGCTCGTGCTCGTCTCGTAGAGTCCCGGCTTCAGCCGCCGCTTTCCAGCAGGGCCGCGATTTCCGAATAGCCGCGTGCGCGGGCATGGGCGAGGGGAAGCACCCCGTCGCGGTCGCCGATGGTCCGGTCCGCGCCGGCTTCGAGCAGCAGCCCCACCACCTGCCGGTGATCGCCGCCGCCGTCGCCCAGGACCACGGTTTCCATGAGCGCGGTCCAGCCGAGATTGTTGACGTGATCGAGCGGCGCGCCGGCCGCGACCAGCCGGCGAACGACCTCGACCCGGCCGAGATGCGCCGCGGCGATCAGGGCGGTGCCGCGATAGGGGCTCGTCGTCAGCCCGGCATCGTTGCCGAGGTCGATGGCGAGCGACATCAGCTCCGGATCGTCGGCGACGGCGGCGATGGTGACGACGTCGTAGGCCTGGCTGTCCAGCGCGTTCATGTCCGCGCCCGCCTCGGCCAGCGCCCGCAGCGCCGCGTCATGGGAGGCGAAGGCGGCGACATGGGCCGGCGTGCGGCCGTGCCCGTCGCGCGCGTTCACATCCGCGCCGGCGGCGGCGAGGCGGCGGACCTCCTCGGCGTCGCCCGCGTGGGCGGCCTTGTGAAGGTCCCGATAGGCGGCGATCTCGGCCGGCGACGGCGCGATCTGCGCCCCGGCCGCGGACGGCATGGCGAGCAGCAGGCAAAAGACGATCCGGCGCAGCATGCGGGGCACCTCCCTCGATGATGGCGACCCCTGCGGAGGGCCGCGGCGACTGGCGGAAAGGAGTGGGAGTCGAACCCACCCGGGACAGGCTCGCTGCCCCAACCGGATTTGAAGTCCGGCCATGCCACCGGGCATGATTCCCTTCCTATTCACCGGCTCCGAACAGGTCGGCGCGATGCGGATTTATGCGGCGCAGGTCGCCGCGGCGCAAGGTCACGCCGAGCCGGTCGAAGAATTCAAGGATCTCGATGGCGACCTTGCGGCCGTTCTGCACCCGGTCGCGAAAGGCCGGGGCGGTGAACCAGCCGCCTTCGCCCGCCGCCGCGACGGCCTCGATGATCGCCACCATCTCGCGCGTGGTCTGGCGGGTGAAGAAATGATCGTGCCGGATCTGGTCGGTCCGCCCGAGCTTCTGCGTCAGCCGCAGCACGCGCCGCACCTCGCGCTCGTCCGCGCCGAGCTCGTCGGCGAGGTCGCGCACGCGCGGCGTGCGGAACCGCTCCTCGCCCGAGAGCCGGGGCAGGATGCGATGCCAGAGCGCCTCGTCCGCGGGCGAAAGCTTCACCTCGTGGCCGGGCAGGCGGACGAAGGAGCCGTCGAGCACCGCGCGGCCGGCTGTGGCCTCGCCGCGCAGGAAGGTCGCGAACGCCTCCTTCGGCAGGCGCGGCGACAGGGAAAGGCGCAGTTTCTCGCGGCCGATCCCGGCATGGTCGGGGTTGTCGGCGTGGAAGGCTTCCAGCGTCGCGACGAGCCCGGCGCGCAGCGCGCAGAGGGTGGGCCGCGACAGCGCGAGCTGGCCGACGGTCTCGACCTCCGCGCCGGCGACGAGCGCCGGCCCTGCCTCGGCGTCCAGGCCACGGTCGCGCAGGAAGGCCGGCAGCTCCACCGGCCCGACCGCCGACAGCCCGGCGAGCGCCCCGGCCGGATCGGCGGCACGCGCCGCGGCGAGCGAGGCGAGACGCTCGGGCGTGCGGCGCTTGCGCGCCGGGGGCCGCAAATCGAGGAACCGGCCGCCGCCGATGGTGCGGCTGGCCGAGGTGTCGCGCAGGATGAAGCGGTCGCCGACCGTCGCGGCAATGGGGCGGTCGAGCACGAGCTGCACGAAGCCGCGTCCGCCCGGCGCTGGCTGCTCCCCGAGCGGCACGATCCGCGCGCCGACCTCGACCGCATGGCTGTGCAACCGCGCCGGAAACCATGTGCCGACCGGCCTCGGCTCGGAGGCAAGCACGTCGAGCTCGGCGTCGATCCGGTCGGTGGGCGCATGAAGGGCAGGAGCCAGCACCATGTCGCCCCGATGGATCGCCTCTCTGGTGACGCCGTCGCCGGCAAGGTTGAGCGCGCAGCGCTGCCCGGCCCGGCCCTCGCGAGCCTTGCGGTTCTGCGCGTGGAGGCCACGCACCCGCGCCGTCAGGCCGGAGGGGCTGACGGTGACGATGTCGTCCACCGCCACCCTCCCGGCAAGCACCATGCCCGTGACCACGGTGCCCGCGCCGGCGAGGGTGAAGCTGCGGTCGACGGCGAAGCGGAGCGGCCCCGCCGTCTCGGGCTGCACCGTCGCGGCCTCGGCGGCGATCAGGGCGGCGCGCAGTTCCTCCATCCCCTCGCCGGTCAGCGACGAGACCGCGATCATCGGGGCGTCGCACAGGCCGGTCGCCGCCAGCGCGGCGCAGATTTGCTCCGTCACCTCGGCGCGACGTTCGGACCCGGCGAGATCGGCCTTGGTCAGGGCGACGATGCCGCGCCCGATGCCGAGAAGATCGAGGATCGCCAGATGCTCGCGCGTCTGCGGCATCACCCCGTCGTCGGCGGCGACCACCAGCAGCGCGAAGTCGATGCCGCCCGCGCCGGCCAGCATGGTGTGGATCAGCCGCTCGTGCCCCGGCACGTCGACGAAGCCGGTGACGGCGCCGCCGCCGAGATCGGCATAGGCGAAGCCGAGGTCGATGGTGATGCCGCGCGCCTTCTCCTCGGCGAGGCGGTCGGCGTCGGTGCCGGTCAGCGCCTTCACCAGCGCCGTCTTGCCGTGGTCGATATGCCCGGCCGTGCCGACGATCATAGCGCGGCGAGCGCGTCGAGAAGGTCCGCGTCCCTGTCGAGGCAGCGCAGGTCGAGGATCAGCGCCCCGCCGCCTATATGGCCGATCACCGGTTGCGGCAGCGCGCGCAGCCGTGCCGCAAGCCTGTCCGGCGCGTCGCCGCCGGCTCCCGGACCCGCGGCGGTCGTCAGTCGCAGGCCCGCGCTCGGGATCGTGTCGACGGGCAGCGCGCCCGACCCGATCTGGCTGGCGCAGTCGCAAGGCGCGGCGGTGAAGCCGTGCGGCGCCAGCGCCGCATCGACGAGGGGCGCGAGCCGCGCCGCCTGCGCCGCGATCTCGGCTTGCGGGCGCGCGAGATGGCGCAGAGTCGGCAGGCGCTCGGCCAGCCGGTCGGGATCGCGGTAGAGGCGCAGCGTCGCCTCGAGCGCGGCGATGCGGATCTTGTCGAGCCGGACGGCCCGCTTGAGCGGGTTCCTGTCGATGGCGGCGATCAAATCCCTGCGCCCGACGATGAAGCCCGCCTGCGGCCCGCCGAGCAGCTTGTCGCCCGAGAAGGTGACGAGGTCCGCGCCCTCGGCCACCGCCTCGGCGACTGTGGGCTCGCGCCGCAGGCCCCACGCCGCGAGATCGGCGAGCGAGCCGGAGCCGAGGTCGTTCAAAAGCGGCACCCCTGCCTTGCCCGCGATCTGCGCCAGTCGCGGCGCGGGCACCTCGGCGGTGAAGCCCTCGATGCGGTAGTTCGAGGTATGGACCTTGAGGATGACGCCGGTGTCGGAGCCGATCGCGCCCTCGTAGTCGCGCGGATGGGTGCGGTTGGTGGTGCCGACCTCGACGAGGCGCGCGCCGGCGCGGGCCATGATGTCGGGCAGGCGGAAGGCGCCGCCGATCTCGATCAGCTCGCCGCGCGAGACGATGGCCTCGCGCCCCTGCGCCAGCGTGTTGAGCGCGATCAGCACGGCGGCGGCGTTGTTGTTGACGATCGTCGCGTCCTCGGCTCCGGTCAGCTCGCGCAGCAGCCCGCGCAGATGATCGTCGCGCTGGCCGCGCCCGCCGCCGTCGAGGTCGAACTCCAGCGCCAGCGGGTTGGCCATCGCCTCTGTCGCGGCCTTGATCGCCGCCTCGGCGAGGATGGCGCGGCCGAGATTGGTGTGCAGCACGGTGCCCGAGAGATTGAGCACGGGACGCAGGGCGGAGCGCGCGGCGGCGTCGAGATCGCCGGCGACGAGATCGGGCAGCCGTGCCGCCAGCGCACCGCCGTCCTCGCCGGCGCGGATCGCGGCGCGCATCGCCTCGAGCCGGGCCCTGACGGCGGCGAGCACCGCCGTCCGCCCATGCCGCTCGACCAGCGCCTTGCCCGTATCGGCGACAAGGAACTGGTCGACGGACGGCAGGACACGGAAACCCTGCATCAGTACCCCACGAGGAACGGGTTGAAACCCGCGCGGCGAAACCCGGTGTCCTTCATCAGCATGTCGAGGCCGAGGCTGCCGACATCGTCGACGACCGGGTCGAGGCTGGGGTTCCTGACCCGGTAGAAGATCTTGACCCAGGAGGAGCATTCCCGGCAGGTCTCGGCCTTGACGGTGGCGTCGTGGGTTTCGGCCGAGCGGTAGCTGATGCCCTTGGTCGAACCGCAGGCGAGGCACTTGACCCGCACCTCGTTCCACTGCGTCGCGCAGCAGGCGCAGGCGGCGTAGCGGACGCTCTCGATCCCCGGCGCGCTCATCACCGAGGAGGTGACGGGCCGGCCGCCGCAGGCGGGGCAGGCGCCGACCCCTACGGGAACCAGCTTTCCTGCATCGAGCGTGGCGGCGAGCCGCGCCAGATGGACCTGCACCGCCGCCGCCGCGAAGAGATGCGGCGCGATGCTGTCCTGCGGCACGACGTCGGCGAGGATGTTGCCGAGCAGCCAGCGCCGGTCGGCCTCGCCCGCCGCCTGCACTGCCGAGAGCGCGAGGCGCGCCGGCTCGGGCATGGCGAGCGCGGCCGCGCCCTCGCACAGCGCTGCGAGCGTCGCAGTGAGCGCCGGATCGTCCGCCAGTGCGGCCCGGTCGATGGGCGGCATCGCGCCGGCCGCCGCGGTGCGCAGCCGTTCGGGCGACGGCGGGGTCACGGGCGGCAGGGTGACGGCGAGCCGCGCCTGAAGCGCGGAAAGCCCGGCGAGGAACGTGAGGTACGGGGCGAGCTCGCTGGTCTCGGCGAGAAAGGCGAAGCGCTTCCTGCGGGTCTGGAAAAGCCCGACCGGATCGGGGAGGAGCGCCAGCGGCGCCTCGGGCACGCCGCCGATGAGGGACGGGTCGGGTTGTAGCGTCTCGGCCATCTCAACTCCGCTCGGGTCGGTGGCGACCGGCCCTCGATACCCCGGCTTTCAGCATCGCCGGCTTCCATGGCGAAGACGGGCCCTCCGCCGGCGAAGGGTCCGTCCGAAGGCTCGGGGGCTGCCGTTATTGTGCCGGGTCCCTGTCCGCGCGTCCAGCCAGTTCGCGCAGCCATTTGCGGTGATGGCGCCAGGCCCAGCCGCCGGTGACGGTGCCGCGCGTCATCGCCCGGATCGTCCCGCGCGTCCAGATCGCCGCATAGACATGCAGGATGAAGACGAGGATCGACAGGAAGGCGGCGGTGGCGTGGACCGCGACCGCGATCCGCCGCGCCGGGATCGAGGCGAGGACGGGCGCGTAGTCGCGCCACAGCGGGATATACTGCTCCCAGATCATCACCCCGCTGGCGATCATCACCAGGATCAGCACCGCCATCGCCCAGAAGACGAGCTTCTGCCCGGCATTGTACTTGCCGAGCTCGGGCAGCTTCTCCTCGTTGCCCTTCAGCACCTCGCCGATGTTCAGCGACCAGTCGACGTCCTCGCGCCGGGGCAGGTTCAGCCTCCACATCTGCAGGAACAGCAGCAGGAAGCTGAAGAACAGGGCGACGCCGACGATGGGGTGCAGCCAGCGCGTGGTCTGGCCGCCGCCGAACAGGCCGGTCAGCCAGAAGAGCGAGGGGTGGAAGAAGGCGAGGCCCGACAGCAGGAGCACGATCATGCACGCCGCCGTGACCCAGTGGTTCAGCCGGGTGATGCCTCGATAGCGGTTGACGAGCACCGGCTTGCGGGACTCGATCCTGTCGCCGGGCGCCGAATGGATGCGTCTGCGCTCGCCCATCACGCCTCCTCGCCGCGACCGGTCTCATCGGCTTCGGCGCCGCCGTCGGTCTCGACCAGCGCCTCGGCTTCCTCGTCGTCGTGCTCGGAGACCTCGTTCGGCCGGGCCAGGAGGCCATGCAGCACCGCGCCGGCCGCGGCAATGCCCGCGGCGGCGAGGCCGACCGTCTTGGCCGTGCCCTTCCAGCCCTCGACGACGCGCGAGATGTGCGGATCGTCGGGCAGGTCGGAATAGAGCGAGGGCTTGTCGGCGTGGTGCAGGACGTACATCACATGCGTGCCGCCGACGCCTTGCGGGTCGTAGAGCCCGGCATTGTCGTAGCCGCGCGACTTCAGGTCCTCGACCCGCTCCTCGGCCAGCGCGATCATGTCGTCCTTGGTGCCGAAGGTGATCGCCTGGGTCGGGCAGGCCTTGGCGCAGGCCGGGCCCTGGCCCACCGCCACCCGGTCCGAGCACAGCGTGCATCTCTTGGCGACATGCGCCGTCTTCGAGATGCGCGGGATGTTGAACGGGCAGCCGGCGATGCAGTAGCCGCAGCCGATGCAGTTCTCCGAGATGAAGTCGACGATGCCGTTCGAGTATTGCACGATGGCGCCGGGCGCCGGGCAGGCCTTGAGGCAGCCCGGGTCCTCGCAATGCATGCAGCCGTCCTTGCGGATCAGCCATTCGAGGTCGCCGCTCTCGGGATTCTCGTATTCCGAGAACCGCATCAGCGTGAACATGTCCGGTGTCAGGTCGTGGGGATTGTCGTAGACGCCGACGTTCTCCTCGAGCTCCGGATGGGTGTCGTTCCATTCGACGCAGGCCGACTGGCACGCCTTGCAGCCGATGCATTTCGACGCGTCGATCAGCTTGGCGACCTTGGTCAGCTGCCGCTCGGGCTCGGGCACGCTGGCCGTGGCCGAGACCATGACGACATCGCCGGGCAGGAGGTTCGAGGCCATCGGCTGCACCGGCGGGTTGGCCACCGCCGTGACGGGTTGGGGCGCTCTTTCGCTCGTCATGCCGTCGCCTCCTCTCCGGCCGGCTCGATGTTGACGAGGAAGGCCTTGAACTCGGGCGTCTCGATATTCGCGTCGCCGACGAAGGGGCCGAGCGAGTTCGGGCCGAAGCCCTTGCGCGCCGCGCCCTTGAAGCCCCAGTGAATGGGGATGCCGACGATGTGGACCGTCTTGCCGTCGCAGGTCAGCGGCCTGATCCGCTTGGTGACGACGGCCTTGGCCCAGATCTGGCCGCGGCTCGACCACACCCGGACCCGCCCGCCCTTGGCGATGCCCTTCTCGGCCGCCAGCTCCTCGCTGATCTCGACGAAGAACTCGGGCTGGTTGACCGCGTTCACGCGGTTGTGCTTCGTCCAGTAGTGGAAGTGCTCGGTCAGCCGGTAGGAGGTGGCGACGAACGGGAACGCGTCGCTGGTGCCGAGGCTGGCCACGTCGCTCGGGAAGATGCGGGCGACGGGGTTGCCGCGCATCCCGCGGTTGAGCGGGTTGGCCACCGGGCTCTCGAACGGCTCCATATGGGTCGGGAACGGTCCGTCCCGCATCAGCCGCCGCGAGAAGAACCGGGCGGTCCCTTCGGGGTTCATGATGAAGGGGCCGACCTCGCGCGGATTGGCGGTCACCGCGATGTCTGGCACGTCGACGCCTGTCCAGCGCTCGCCGTTCCATTCGATCAGCCGGCGGGTCGAATCCCACGGCTTGCCGTCGATGTCGCACGAGGCCCGGTTGTAGAGCACCCGCCGGTTCGCCGGCCACGAGAACGACCAGTTCTGGAACGTCCCCATATTGCCGGGATCGGCGTTGTCGCGGCGCGCCATCATGTTGCCGTCCGGCGTCCAGCAGCCGGTGTAGATCCAGCAGCCGCCCATGGTCTTGCCGTCGGCGCGCATCTGGCCGAAGCTCGACAGCTGCTGGCCCTTCGCCAGCACCACCTTCGTCAGGTCGTCCGGGTCGGCGATGTCCTCCAGCGCCTTGCCGTTCAGCTCCATCGCCAGCTCGGCCGGCGTCGGATGCAGCGGGTCCTCGTACTCCCAGGCAAGGTTGAGGATCGGCTCGGGCGCCGGCCCGCCTTCCGTGCGGTAGAGCTCGCGCACCCGCTGGAAGATGTTGGCCATGATGGCGATGTCGGTTTTGGCCTCGCCCGGCGGGGTCGCCCCCGCCCAGTGCCATTGCAGCCAGCGGCCCGAATTCACCGTCGCGCCCTCGTCCTCGGCGAAGCAGGTGGTAGGCAGTTCCAGCACCTCGGTCTCGATCCTCGACGGGTCGACGTCGTTGTAGATGCCGTGGTTCTCCCAGAAGGACGCGGTCTCCGTCTCCAGCGGGTCCATGACGACCAGGAGCTTCAGCTTCGAGAAGGCTTCCGTGAGCTTGCCCCGGTTGGGGAAGGCCAGGATCGGGTTGAAGCCCTGGCAGAAATAGACGTTCACCTCGCCATTGTTCAGCTTCTCGAACATCTTCATCGCGTCGTATTGCGCGATGTCGAGCTTGGGCAGCCAGTCATAGCCCCAGCCGTTGTCGGCTGTCGCGTGCTCGCCCCACATCGACTTCATGAAGCTGACGAAGAACTTCTCGTAGTTCTGCCAGTAGCTCATCTGGCCCGGCCGCAGGGGCTTGTTGCCGCGCGTCGAGATGTAGGCCGCGTAGTCAGGCTCGCTCTCGCGCGGGATCGCCAGATAGCCGGGGATCAGGTTGGACATCAGCCCGACATCGGTCAGGCCCTGGATGTTGGAATGGCCGCGCAGGGCGTTCATCCCGCCGCCGGCGACGCCGATATTGCCCAGCAGGAGCTGGAGCATGGCCATGCCGCGGATGTTCTGCGAGCCCTTCGAATGTTGCGTCCAGCCGAGCGCATACATCGAGGTCATGGTCTTGTCGGGCGCCGAGGTCTCGCCGATCATCTCGCAGATCCTGAGGAACCGGTCCTTCGGCGTGCCGCACAGATTCTCGACGAACTCGGGCGTGTAGACGTCGACGTGCTTCTTCAGGAGCTGCCAGACGCAGCGCGGATGCTGAAGCGTGTCGTCGACCTTGACGTAGCCGTCGTCGCCGAACTCGTATTCCCAGCTCGTCTGGTCGTAGCTGCGGCTCTCCTCGTCATAGCCGGTGAACATGCCATCCTGCCAGCCGAAGTCCTCGCGCACGATGTAGCCGACATTGGTGTAGTTGCGGACATAGTCCCACTGCACCTTGTCGTTCTCGATGCACCAGCGGATCACGCCCATCAGGAAGGCGATGTCCGAGCCGGGACGGATCGGGGCGTAGTAGTCGGCCACCGAGGCCGAGCGGTTGAAGCGCGGATCGACCACGATCAGCCTTGCGCCGCGATGGTGCTTGGCCTCCGTCACCCATTTGAAGCCGCACGGATGCGCTTCGGCGGCGTTGCCACCCATGATGACGACGAGGTCGGTGTTCTTGATGTCGGTCCAGGAGTTCGTCATCGCTCCACGGCCAAAAGTCGGGCCCAAACTGGACACCGTGGGGCCGTGTCAGACGCGCGCCTGGTTGTCGAATCCGACGATCCCCATGGAGCGGACCACCTTGTAGGTCATCCATGAGGTCTCGTTCGTGGTCGCCGACGCCGCGAGGAACCCGGTCGAGGTCCATCGGTTGACGGTGACGCCCCTGTCGTTCTTCTCGACGAAGTTGGCGTCGCGGTCGTCCTTGACGGCGCGGGCGATCTTGTCGAAGGCCTCGTCCCAGCTGATATCCTGGAAGCGGTCGGAGCCGGGTGCGCGGTAGCGCGGCCGCGTCAGGCGCGTCTCGGCCTTGACGTAGTCCTTGAGCGCGGCGCCCTTGGGGCAGAGCGTGCCGCGGTTGGTCGGGTGGTCCGCGTCGCCCTCGATGTGGATCAGGTCGGCCTTCTCGCCGGCGGCCAGATCGCCCTTCGAATACATGATGATTCCGCAGGCGACGGAGCAATAGGTGCAGATGTTGCGGGTTTCGGTGGTGGTGGCGAGCTTGAAGCCGCGCACATGGGCGGCCGTCGCCGCCTCGGCTTGCCCGAAGCCCATCGCACCGAGCGATGTGGCTGCCACCCCGGCGCCCGTCAGCTTCAGGAAGCTGCGGCGCGTAAGGTCGATATTCACGGGGTTTCTCCCTTCACTGCCTGTCTTTTGGATAGGTTGCTACAGGTCGTTACAATCCGCCTTTACCTCAATTGATCATGGCATGATCCATCCAATAGGTGCCGGTGTCAAATTAAACAGCGATATATCGATTCATATACAACGACTTGACTTGCGGTCGATTTCCGCCGCCGCGGCCGCGTCTTGTTCCGGAGGGCCGGGCGAGGTTCGGTTGCTTGCCGCCGCCGGCCGAAGGTGGCACAAGATCGGGCAGGCCCGATGCCGCCCGTGCACCGCCCGCCGGTGCGCCCGGGGCGACGGCACGGGCAAGGAAGGAGTGCCCGATGAACGAGATGTCCGCCCCGCAGGAGCCGCGCCTGACCTCGCTCGCCCATGGCGGCGGCTGCGGCTGCAAGATTGCGCCCGGCGTGCTCGCCGACATCCTGCGCGGCGGCTCGGGGCTCGCCGTGCCGCCGGAGCTTCTGGTCGGCATCGAGACCTCGGACGATGCCGCGGTGTACAAGATCAACGAGCGGCAGGCGCTGGTCGCCACCACCGACTTCTTCATGCCCATCGTCGACGATCCCGGCGATTTCGGCCGCATCGCCGCCACCAACGCCATCAGCGACGTCTATGCGATGGGCGGCACGCCGCTCTTCGCCCTGGCGATCGTCGGCATGCCGATCAGCCGCATCTCGACCGCGACCATCGGCGCGATCCTCGACGGCGGCGGCGCCGCCTGCCGGGAGGCGGGCATCCCCATCGCCGGCGGGCACACGATCGATTCGGTCGAGCCGATCTACGGGCTGGTCGCGGTCGGGCTGGTCGACCCGGCGTATCTGAAGCGCAACGCCAACGCACGGCCCGGCGACGTGCTGATCCTCGGCAAGCCGCTCGGCGTCGGCGTGTTCTCGGCCGCGCTGAAGAAGGAAAGGCTCGATGCCGGCGCCTATGCCGCCATGGTCGCCTCGACGACGAAGCTGAACACGCCCGGCCCCCGCCTCGGCGCGCTGGCCGGCGTCCATGCGATGACCGACGTCACCGGCTTCGGCCTTGCCGGCCATGCGCTGGAGATGGCGCGGGGCTCGGGCGCCCGCATCCGCATCGACTGGGCGGCCGTGCCGCTGCTGGCCGGCGCGCGCGATCTCGCTGCCGCCGGGTTCGTCACCGGCGCGTCGGGCCGCAACTGGGCGAGCTACGGGCATGAGGTGCGCCTCGCCCCGGCGCTCGGCGACGTCGATCGCGCCCTGCTGTGCGACCCGCAGACCAGCGGGGGGCTGCTGGTCGCCTGCGCGCCCGAGGCGGCCGGCGAGGTTCTCGCCATCTTCCGCGAAGAGGGCTTTGCCGAGGCCGCTTCCATCGGACGGGTCGAGGCCGGCGCGCCCGAGCTCGCCGTCGCCTGAGCGACAGGTTCGGCGAAGCGGCGGATGACCGGGGGATTTTCCCCGCGCGGCCGTTCCCGTCGCAAATTTGCCGCGAAGCCGCTATGTCTTGCGCCCGATCTTTCGAAAAGGGCAGAACCGCAGCCATGACCGCCTCTCGCGCAACGGGCGCGCTGTTCGCCATATTCGTCGCCCTGCTCTTCGCCCTGCCGGCGCAGGCGCAGAAGAAGCTTTCGGGCGTCGCGCTGGTGATCGGCCAGTCGGCCTACGAGCACATCGCGCCGCTGCCCAACCCGGCCAATGATGCGCGCGAGATGGTGAAGCTCCTGACCGATCTCGGCTTCGACGCGCGCTCCGTCACCGACCGCGACGCAGGCCGGCTGCGCCGCGACCTCGAACGCTTCGCCGAGGACGCCGAGGAGGCCGACGTCGCCTTCCTCTATTATTCCGGCCACGGCATCGAGGCCGGCGGCGAGAACTGGCTGCTGCCGGTCGATGTCGACCACGGCTCGCTCGACAGCGCCGAGGAAACGATGGTGCCGCTGTCGGGGCTGATCGAGAAGCTGAAGCGGAGCGTGCCCGTCACCATCGTGCTGCTCGACGCCTGCCGCACCAATCCGTTTCCCGCCGGGTCGCTGGTGCGCGCGACGCCCGGCGCCGAGCCCGCGCCGATGGGCGAGAGCGGGCTGACCGCCGTGCGTGGCGCGACGAGCCTCGCTGAGGCGCGGCCGTCGAACGACAATCTCGGCACCGTCATCGGCTTCGCCGCCGAGCCCGGCCTGCCGGCGCTCGACGGCGCGCCGGGGGCGAACAGCCCCTACGCCACGGCGCTGTTGCGGCATCTGGCGGCGATGGGAGGGGCGGAGTTCGGCCAGGTCATGCGCATGGTGACGGAGGAGGTCTACCTTTCGACCCGCACCCAGCAGCGGCCGTGGGTCAACGAGAGCCTGCGCCGCCAGCTCTATTTCGGCGTCGCGCCGGACGAGCCGCAAGGCGACGAGGCGCTGGTGACGGGCGAGCGGCGGCAGCTTTTGCTGACCATCGCCGAGTTGCCCGACATCAACCGGTTGCAGGTCGAGAAGGTCGCGCTGCGCGACGGCGTGCCGCTCGACGCGCTCTACGGCATCCTGCGGGCGCTGGACGAGACGGCCGAGCCGCCCTCCGACCCGAGCGAGATGGAGAAGATGCTGGAGGCGCAGGCCGGGCGGCTGCGCAAGATGCTGTCGGAGCGCGCCGCGCTGCGCACCGATGATCCCGAGATCGCGCGGCTGTCGGAAGCCGCGGACAGGGCGATCGCCGAAGGCGCGATCCGGACGGCGCGCCTGTTCATGGATCGCGCCGTCGCCCGCGTCGAGGAGACCCGGCAGGACGTCGACGACCTCGAGGAGCTGCTGCGCCGCAAGCGCATCGCCGACGCCGCGATCTATGCGCGCCGGGCCGACGCGTCGGCTCTCGTCTTCGCCTTCACCGAGGCCGCCGACGATTACGGCCGCGCCTTCGACCTCGTCGAGAAGTGGGACGAGGATCTCGCCTGGAACTACAAGAACATGCAGGCCGAGGCGCTGCGCAGCCACGGGCGGGCGACGGGCGAGCGCGCGGCGCTCGACGCGGCGCTGGCGGCCTACGACACGATCCTGCGCATGCTGCCGTCGGACGACCGCGGTTCCGAATGGGCGATCACCCGCAACAACATGGCCGTCGTGCTCAACGACATCGGCGAGCGCGGGGAGGATGCCGCCGACCTCCTCAAGGCCATGACGATGTTCGAGGAATCGATGGCCGTGTTCGAGCGGCTCGGCGACGACGCCAACTGGTCGGCGGCGCAGAACAATATCGGCAACATCCATCTGGCGCTCGGCCAGCGCGAGGCCGACCCCGCGCGCATCGAGCAGGCGATCGAGGCGTTCCGCGCCGCGCTTGCCCGGCGCGAGCGCGCCAGCGTGCCGATGGAGTGGGCCTCGACGCAGATCAATATCGGGCTGGCGAGCTTCACCCTCGGCGAGCGTCGCGGCGACGCCGCCCTGATCGCCGAGGCCGAGGCGGCTTACCGCGCGGCGCTCGAGGTGTTCACCCGCGAGGCGAGCCCGATGGACTGGGGCATGGCCCAGAACAATCTCGGCAACACGCTCAACGCGCTCGGCCTGCGCTCGAACGACATTTCCTATCACGACCGGGCCGCCGAGGCGTTCGAGGCGGCGCTTGAAGTGCGCACGCGCGAGGCTTGGCCGCAGATGTGGGCGACGACGCAGGTCAATCTCGGCAACACCTATGTCCACCGCGCCCGCCACGACCTCGACACGGAAAATCTCGAAAAGGCGCGCGCGGCCTACGAGGCGGCGCTGACCGTTCTCGACCGTCGCGCCAGCCCGCTCAATTGGGCGTCGGCGCAGAACAATCTCGGCAACGCGCTGCAGACCATCGGCCAGCGCACCGCCGACGTCGAGGTGCTGCAACAGGCAGTGGACGCGTTCAACAACGCCCGCCGGGTCTACAAGCGCAAGGAATTCCCCATCGACTGGGCGATGACCCATCACAATGTCGGCAACACGCTGCGCCTGATGGCGACGGTGTCGAACGAGCCGGCGCACTACCGGGGCGCGGTGACGGCCTTCCGGCAGGCGTTGTCCGAATACAGGCGCGAGGCCATGCCGATGCAGTGGGCCAACACGATGGCGATGATGGGCGGGGCCTTGCAGGGCATGTCCTACACCGACGAGACGCTGGACAGCCTGACGCAAGCGGTGGAGGCGACCCGCGCCGCGCTGGAGGTTCTCACCGTGGACAACGCGCCGGTGGAATGGGCGACCGCCCAGAACACGCTCGGCACCTGCCTCCTCAACCTGTCGACCCGCAGCGGCGACGGGGCGACGCTGGCCGATGCGCTCGCCGCCTTCGAGGCGAGCAAACAGGTGTTCGATCGCGACAGCCAGCCGCTGCAATGGGCGTTTGCCGAGAACAACATCGGCGACGTCCACTGGAACCTCGCCGCGCTCGGCGGCGGAAAAGCCGAATACGCCAAGGCCATCGAGCGCTTCGAGAACGCCAAGCAGGCTTTCGGCGAAAACGGCCAGCTCGGCGCGGTGATGCTGTCGGAGCAGAAGATTTCCCTGATCCGCCAGGCGATGGAGGAATAGCGCCGCCGCCGGGCGGCCCCTTGAGCCGCCCGGCGGGCATCGGACCGTCCTACCGGTCGGCCGGGGATCGCGGCGCGGACCGGTCGTCGGTGTTCGGAGGGCCGAAAAGGTGCTCCGGCACCGAGCCGGAACGTGCGAGCGGCTGCCGGCAGCTATGGCAGCGCGCGTCGCGGGCAAGCGTGCAGCCGCATGACGGGCAGCGGATAACGGACATGGCTGACGCCCGCCCGCTGCTACAGCTTGACGCCGTTCATGCGCGACAGCAGCGTCTGCCTGTCCTCTATGGACTTGAGGCGGATGGTCATCGCCTCGCTCTTGACCGGCACCTGGGGCGGCAGGCTCACCTCGATCTCGGGGGCGTGCTCGGCCGCCCACTTCCTGAATCGGGGAAGCTTGTTCGGGCCGCTGATCGGGAAGGTGTAGCTGTACCTGAAAGTCATCCTTGCAATCCTTGACCGCATGGGCCGACGCCCCGGCGCAGTCGGGCTGCGGCCTGGCGAAGCGTCGGTGAAACTGAAGGGGAGAAGCGGGGCTTAACCTGGTGCCGCTCTTGCTCTCGCAGGTAGGGGCACCAGGCACTCAGCCGGGTTGGCTGCGCCTTTGGCGGTCAGGGCTTATGGCAAGAGTATTGCGCATGGCCGAGATGTCGGCCATCCGTTCGCGGTTGTCAAATCTCGGGGGATCGCCTTGACGGCGAAGCTGCGGGCCGGGCAGGACAGGCGCTCGTCTGCCGTTTCGTTGGCCGATGGGGGAAATCGGGAAAACCCCACCGTTCGCCTTGCCGCCACGCCCGATTGACGCGGCCCGCAGCTTTTCCGGCGCGCCGGAGCTAGTGCCGATGCTCGGGCATCGCCTTCAGCCGGTCCTTGGTCCAGTCGGTGACCGCGTGGACCTCGCCATCCTCGTCGCGCATGAAGTCGAGGTCGCCGGCGGACACGGCGACCGGCTTCGCGCCGATGCCGAGGAAGCCGCCGACGTCGATGACGATCTCGCTGCCGTGCATGTGCGAGATGGTGCCGATCTTGTTGTCGTCGACGTCATAGATCGTCGCGCCCTCGAGAACCGTGGGCGTGAGCTCATCGCTGGTAAGGCGAACGTGGTTGCTGTGGTCCATGGTGGCAATCTCCATCGTGTTGCTGATGAGCTTACCCAACTCCTCGCCTCCCCATCTGTTCCAAACCGGCGGCGCGGTTGTTCCGCGAGATGGCCCGGTCCCGATGCGAATATGGCGGAGCGATGAAGGAACTTTGGCAAGAATGGGGAGTTTGGTTCGACACAACGCTGGAGGCACACATGCACGGAATAATCTATCTCGTCGGTCTGGTGGTCGTTATCCTGGCTATCCTGTCCTTCTTCGGCCTGCGTTGAAGGAGGCAGGAATGGCACTGATCGAAGAAACTGTCGTCTCACCCGTCGGCGACGATGCCCGCTCCTATATCGACTGGCCGGCGATCTTTGCCGGCGCGGCGGTCGCCGCCGCGATCTCGCTGGTGCTGCTCACATTCGGCACCGCGCTCGGCCTGTCGTTGACGTCGGCCCATGAAGGGCAATCCGCGTCGCTGTTCTGGATCGCCATCGTCGGCGGGCTTTGGCTCCTGTGGGTGCAGGTCTCGGCGTCGATGGCCGGCGGATATCTCGCCGGACGCATGAGGCGCCGCCACGGCGACGCCACGGAATCGGAATCGGATCTCCGGGACGGCTCGCACGGGCTGGTGGTTTGGGCAGTCGCGACGCTCGCGGCGGCGGTGATCGCCTATTCCGGCGCGATGGGAACCGTCACCGCGGTCGGCCAAACGGCGGGCGCCGCGGCGTCGGCGGCGGGCAGCGCGGTTGCCCAGGCGGTCGACGTTCTCGATCCCAACGATCTCCTGATCGACCGCACGCTTAGGGGAACCCCGGGCGCGGCGTCGACCGACGAGGGAACGCGCAGCGAAGTCGGGCGCATCCTCCTTTCGGCGGCGACGTCGGACGAGGGCATGACGGATGCCGACCGCCAGTATCTGGTGGCGCTCGTGGCCCAGCGCGCCGGCATTGCGCCCGAGGAGGCCGAGCGGCGCATCGACGAGGTGGCCGCGCAGGCGGCCCAGTTCGAGCAGCAGGCACGCGAGGCCGCCGACCAGGCCCGCCGGACGGCGATGATCGCCGCATTCCTCGCTGCCGTCTCCCTGCTGGTCAGCGCCGCGGCTGCGTATTTCGCCGGCACGCTCGGCGGCAACCATCGCGACAAGCAGACCATGGTCGAAGGCTGGTATCGCCCCTGGTAACAGCGGTCCCTAAAATCGAAAGGCCGCCCCGGCTTCATCCGGGGCGGCCTTTCCTTTGGCTGGATCGTCAAAGTCGCGGGCCGCACGTCCGGCGCGGCATGCGAAAGAAAACTCAGTTCGAGGCGACCTCGCGCCCTTTCGGCATGTCGTAGCCGGGAACCGCGTCGAAGGTCGGCTCCAGCACGTTCATCAGCCGGGCGAAGGCGACGAAGGCGGCGCGCGCCTCCTCGACCGTCGCCTCGCCGGCATAGACGGCGAGGCACAGCCGGCGCACTTCCTCGCGCAGCGGGCCGCGCCGCGCCGGCGGCCATTCGTCGAGAAACTCGAGCAGATCCTCCACGGTGAACAGATCCCGGGGGTCGCGGGCGCATGTGAACACCGTGACCGGCAAACGCAATTTCGTCATCGCACTCCTCCCAGAGATACAGTGGAACCGAGTGTAACGTTCGAGGAGGCGATTGGTTGCGTTGGGTCGGGCTCAGCCTTGCAGTTTTTCGCGGATGCGGAGCGCGGTCTGCGCCATGACGTCGCCGGGCGGGCAGGGCGGGTTGCGGTAGGTGACCGCCTCCTCGACGATGTAGCGTCGCGAGGTCAGGTCGTCGGCCGCCACCAGCGGCACCACATGGGCATGGGCGTGGGCCACGTCCGTGCCGGTAAAGGCGAAGCCGACGCGCTCGACGCCGTAGATCGCCTTGAGCGCCCGCGCCACCCGCTGGCCCGTCGCCGCGACCTCGGCCAGAAGCCCGGCCGGCAAGGCATCGAAACAGGGATGATGCTCCTTCGGGATCACCTGCGTATGCCCGGGGCGGATCGGCGCGATGTCGAGGAAGGCGATGACGTGGTCGGTCTCGCAGACGATATGCGCGGGTATCTGCCTCGCGGCGATGCGGCAGAACAGGCAGGGCTGGGACGTGTCGCTCATCGCCCATTCCTACAACGGCGCCGCGATGCGGGAAAGCCTGCGCTCTCGACGCGCGCCTAGCGCGACAGCGTCATGCGGTACTCGAAGCGTTCGGAGGGATAGAGGATCTCGACGTGATCGATCGGCGTGTCCTTTTCGATGAAGAAGGTCCGCCGGATGCGTATCAGGGCGCTGCCGCTCGGGATGAGGAGGAGCGAGGATATGATGTTGTCCGCGAGCGTGGCGGAGATGCTCTGCTCCACCAGCGATATCTCGACGCCCGATTCCTTGATGATCTGGATCAGGGAGCGCTTCTCGAAATCCTCCCGGGTGATCGATCTGGCGATATCCGGGATGATGTAGGAGGTGGAAAGGGCCAGCGGCCGGCCGTCGTGGATGCGCAGCCGCACCGCCTTCTGCAGCTCCTGGTCGTGCGGCACCTTCAGCGTGTCGGCTATGTGGGACGGAGGGCGCACATACTGGAAGTCGACCACTTGGACGTCGGTCTTCGAGCCGATGGTCTCGAGGTTCGAGAGCAGCGTGTCGACGCCGGCCGTCAGCGGCGTGCCGCCGATCATGCCGAAGGTCTTGCCGGTGGCGACCGTGCCGCGCCCGCGCGAGCGCTCGACCAGCCCTTCGGCCGCGAGCTCGTCGAGCGCGCGCTTCACGGTGACGCGGCTGACGCCGTAGGATTTGACGAGATCGACCTCGGGCGGCAGCAGGTCGCCCGCGCTGTAGGCGCCGCTCGTCAGCTTGTCGCGCAGGATCACATAGAGCCGATGGTAGAGAGGCACCGGCGATTTCGAGCCGACGAAGGAACCGTCTGTGGGGGTGTTTCGCTCTGTCATTGCGGACTGCCTCTCGCGCACGCTGGATCAGGCGCGGGTTTGTGAAGGTCGCGCTCTGCCGGACATGACGCCCTTGAGAATCATGTCCGGAGCTGATGGTGCGAGTTTAGTAGCCGGATCGTGGTTGGCAACGAAGATTTTAATGTTGCATCAATAGGTCATTTTTGATAACTTTCTGCATGGGCTCACCGAAGGCGTCGGTCTGCGGTTCCTGGCCCGGCTTGGCGACTGTGCAGGAGGATTCGTGGAAACGTCGAACAAAACCGCTCGCGAACTGTTCATGGAAGTTCGGGCCAACCCGACCCGCAAGCGCTACGGCTTCGGCCGCAAGCCGATGCTGGTCAATATCGACCTCCAGAAGTCCTACACGGACACGGCGCAGTTCAAGACGGCCTACGAGACCGATCCGCGGCAGATCGAGTATGTGAACCAGCTCGCCGATCTCGCCCGCGGCCATGGCCTTCCGGTCGCGTGGACCTATGTCGCCTACATGGAATCCGGCGAGGATTGCGGCGTGTGGGGCACGCGCACCGACACGCCCGACTCGCTGCAGAACATCAAGGTCGGCTCCGTCCGCGCTGAGTTCGACGACCGCCTGAAGATCGACCGGGTGCGCGACATCGTCTACAACAAGCGCATGGCCTCGGCCTTCCACGACACCCACCTGCAATCGCTGATGGTCTGGCACCGCTGCGACACCGTCGTCGTCACCGGCGGCTCGACCTCCGGCTGCGTGCGCGCGACCGTGGTCGACGCCCTTTCCCGCGGCTACCGGGTGATCGTTCCGGAGGAATGCGTGGCCGACAAGCACGAGAGCCCGCATTTCGCCAATCTCTACGACATCGCGCTCAAGTATGGCGATGTCCTGCCGGTCGCCGAGGTCATCGACTACTACCGCAACTTCAGGAACGAGGCTTGATCCCCGTGGAGCAGCTTTCCGATCCCGGACTCTACGACTATCTGCCGTTCGACAGGCGGCCGGCGATCCGCTGGCCCAACGATGCGCGGATCGCCGTGTGGATCGCGCCGAACATCGAGTTCTACGAGTTCGAGCCGCCGGAGAACCCGAAGCGCAAGCCATGGGCGCGGCCGCTGCCCGACGTGCTGGCCTATTCCTATCGCGACTACGGCAACCGCGTCGGCATGCAGCGCATGATGGACGCGATGGACCGCACCGGCTTCCGCGGCTCGGTCTCGCTCAACGTGGCGCTGGCCGACCACCACCCCGAGATCATCGAGGAGGCGGCCCGGCGCAACTGGGAGTTCTATTCGCACGGCGTCTACAACACGCGCTACTGCTACGAGCTGACCGAGGAGCAGGAGCGCAAGCTGATCGAGGACTCGATCGAGACGATCAGGAAGCACACCGGCCAGAAGCTGGCCGGCTGGCTGGCGCCGGCGCTGTCGAGCAACATCTGGACCACCGACCTGCTGGCCGAATACGGCCTTCTCTACACCTGCGATCACTTCCACGACGACCAGCCGATGCCGGTGAACGTGCGCAAGGGCCGGCTGCTGAGCATGCCCTATTCGCTCGAGATGAACGACATCATCGTCTACAACGGCAGCCTCTACCCGCCGCGGCACTATGGCGAGATGATCAAGCGCCAGTTCGACCAGCTCTATCGCGACGGCGAGCGCAGCGGCACGGTGATGTGCATTCCCCTCCACCCGTTCCTCGTCGGGCAGCCGCACAGGATCGATTCCTTCGAGGAGGCGCTGCGGCACATCGCCGGCCACGACAAGGTCTGGCTCGCGACCGGACGCGAGATCGCCGAATATTATTTCGAGCACCACTACGAGACGATGAGCGCCGCGATCCGCGATTTCGCCGCCGAGGGGAGGGGCGCCTGATGCCGGTCTCCGACGATTATTTCGTGTATCCGAAGCGCGGCTACGGCATGGACCATGAGCGCTATGCGTGGTCGAACCTGTTCGAGCGCGGCCCCGTCGCGCTTCCCGGCAATGCGCGGGTGGCGCTGTGGGTGACGCCGCTTCTCGAGTGGTTTCCGCTGAACTCGCCGGCCAAGCCGTTCGTCGCCCCCGGCGGGCTGAGCATGCCGTATCCGGATTTCCGCCACTACACCAACCGCGACTACGGCAACCGCGTCGGCATCTTCCGCATCGTCGAGCTGCTTCGGGAGCTCAGCGTGAAGGGCTCCGCCTTTCTCAACGGCGCCATCGCCGAGCGCTACCCCTATGTCGTGCGCCATCTGGTGGATGCCGGCTTCGAGATCGCCGGCCACGGCCTCGACATGGGCCATGTCCATCACGGCGGGCTGAGCGAGGCCGACGAGGCCGCGCTGGTCGAGCGGGCGCTCGGGCTGCTGCGCTCGGTGTCGGGCCAGGAGGTGCGGGGCTGGCTGTCGCCGGGGCGCGCGCAGTCCTATCTCACGCCCGAGATCCTCGTGCGCAACGACATCGCCTATTGCTGCGACTGGGCCAATGACGACATGCCCTTCGAGATGAAGACGAAGGACGGCGATCTGCTGGCGATGCCCTATGCCTACGAGACAGACGATCGCGTCTGCCTGCACGACTACCATCACACCGACGCCGACTGGCTTGTCCAGTCGAAGGACCGTTTCGACTGCCTCTATCGCGAGGCGGCGGAGCGGGGTGGCCGGGTGATGAGCATACCGCTCCATGCCTGGGTGATGGGCGTGCCCTATCGCCTCGGCTATGTGCGGGAACTCCTCGAATACATTCTCTCGCATGAGGGCTTGTGGGTCGCGACTGGCGCCGAGATCGCCGATCTGGTGCGCAGGCAGCCGTAGCCCGAAACCGTAACGACTGGTCTGACACGATGCGTATGCTCGCAGGGGCAGGACGGGGCGCGCCCCGTTCGATGTTCCGGAAGATTTGGGACAGCCATGTGGTGGTGCCGCGCGAAAGCGGCCCGTCGCTGCTCTATATCGACCGCAACATGGTCCATGAAGGCTCGTTCCACGCCTTCGGCGAGATGGCGCGGCGCGGGCTGGCGATACGCTCGCCCGACCAGGTCTTCGGGGCGGCCGATCACTACGCGCCGACGACCGGGCGCCGCAAGGAAGACGCCGCGACGCCCGAGATCGCCGGCATGCTCGACCTGTTCGACGACAACATGCGACGCGGCGGCGTCCGCCATTTCGGCCTTGGCCATGCGCGCCAGGGCATCGTCCACGTCATCGGGCCCGAACTCGGCATCACGTTGCCGGGGCTGACGATCGTGTGCAGCGACAGCCACACCTCGACGCAAGGTGCGCTGGGCGCGCTCGCCTTCGGCATCGGGCAGTCCGAGAGCCTGCACGTGCTGGCGACCCAGACCTTGTGGCAGAGCCTGCCCAAGGTGATGCGCATCACGGTCGACGGCGCGCTCGGCGAGGGCGTCCATGCCAAGGACATCATCCTCGCGATCATCGGCAAGATCGGGGCGGGCGGGGCCACGGGCCATGCGATCGAATATGCCGGCTCGGCGATCCGCGCGCTGTCGATCGAGGGCCGGCTCACCATCTGCAACATGTCGATCGAGGCGGCCGCCCGCAGCGGCATGATCGCGCCGGACGACACGGTGTTCGACTACGTCCACGGCCGCCCCTTCGCGCCCGCCGGGCACCAGTGGGACGAGGCGCTGCGCCAGTGGCGCGCGCTGGCCAGCGATGACGGGGCGCCGTTCGACGCCGAGGTGCATCTCGACGCCGCCAAGCTCGCGCCGATGGTGACCTGGGGCACCAGCCCCGAGGACGTGCTGCCGATCACCGGCGCCGTGCCGGACCCGCAGGCCGAAGCCGGCGCGGACCGCCGCCGCAACATGGAGATGGCGCTCGACTATATGGGGCTCGCGCCCGGCCAGCGGCTGGACGGCCTGCCCGTCGATCGCGTCTTCATCGGATCGTGCACCAATGGCCGGATCGAGGACCTGCGGGTGGCCGCGCGCTATCTCGACGGGCGCAAGATCAGGGTCCCGGGCATCGTCGTGCCGGGGTCGACCGCGGTGAAGCACCAGGCGGAGGCCGCGGGCCTCGATACGATCTTCAGGAATGCCGGCTTCGAGTGGCGCGATTCGGGATGCTCGATGTGCTCGGCGATGAATGGCGACCTCGGCGCGCCGGGCGAGCGATGCGTCTCGACGTCGAACCGCAACTTCGTCGGCAGGCAGGGGCCGAAGGTACGCACGCATCTCGTCAGCCCGCTGATGGCCGCCGCCGCCGCCGTCAACGGCGCGCTGGTCGACGTGCGCCGCGAGATCGGCGCGAGGAGGGTGGCATGAAGGCGTTCACCCGCGCGACCTCGATCGCCGTGCCGATCGACGGGATCAACGTCAACACCGACCAGATCATCCCGGCGCGCTTCCTCAAGGCGAGCCGCGCCGCCGGCTATGGCGGGTTCCTGTTTCACGATCTGCGCTTCGACGGCGAGGGCGCGCCGCGGCCGGATTTCGTGCTCAACATGCCGGCCTTCCGGGACGGCCGCATCCTCGTCGTCGACGCCAATTACGGGTGCGGCTCGTCGCGCGAGGGGGCCGTCTACGCCCATCAGGATTACGGCATCGTCGCCATACTGGCTCCGAGCTTCGGCGACATATTCTACAACAACTGCCTGAAGAACGGGCTCGTTCCCGTGGTCCTCGACGGTGGCGTACTGGCCGAGACGCGCCGGCATCTCCACCTCAAGGGCGGCGAGATCACCGTCGATCTCGAAGCCCTGGAGGCGACCCTGCCGGACGGGGCCCGCCATCGCTTCGAGATCGAGCCGTTCTGGCGCGAATGCATATTGAAGGGGCTCGACGAGATCAGCCTCACCTCGACATACGAGCCGCAGATACGCGCCTTCGAGGACGCCTACCACGCGCAGGTGCCGTGGGTGAGGAAGCCCGAGGTCGATCTCGGGCGCGAAGGTCATGAAGACAGGAAGGTGCCTTGATGCGCAAGACCACGAGACTCCGCACTCTGATCGGCAAGGACAAGGGCGTCCTCATCCCGGGAGTCAGCGACGCCCTGTTCGCCCAGATCGTGGCGCGGCACGGCTATGACGCGCTCTACATGACCGGGGCGGGCACCTCGGCCACGCGCCTCGGCCGCCCGGACGTCGGTCTGCTGACGCTCGGCGAGATGGTCGACAACGCCTCGCGGATCGCCAATTCGGTCGACATTCCCCTGATCTCGGACGCGGACAACGGCTATGGCGGCCCGCTCAACGTGCGGCGCACGATCCAGGAGTTCGAACGCCACGGCATCGCTGGCGTCCACCTCGAGGACCAGGTGCTGCCGAAGCGCTGCGGGCATCTGGCCGGCAAGCAGCTCGTCAGCCGGGGGGACATGGTCGCCAAGCTGAAGGCGGCGACCGACGCGCGCCTCGACGACGACTTCGTCATCATCGCCCGCACCGACGCCATCGCCGTCGAAGGCTTCGACGCGGCCATCGAGCGCGCCGTCCTCTACCGGGAAGCGGGCGCGGACATGATCTTCGTGGAAGCGCCGTCCACGGCCCAGCTTCCCGAGATACCCCGGCTCATCGACGCGCCGCTGCTTTACAACATGGCGGCGAGCGGCAAGACACCGTTCCTGTCGCAGCGCGAGATCGCCGCGATGGGCTTCGATTTCATCATCTACCCCAACTGGATGATGCTCGCCGCGATCAAGGCGGCCGACAGCGTCGCCGCCCGGCTGCGGGCCAGCGGGGAGATCGCGACGATCGCCTCGGAGGTTCCGACCTTCCAGGAATTTTTCGATCTGGCGGGCATGCAGGAAATCAGGGAACTCGAGGAGCGATACGGCGTGCCGGAAGAAGGCCGCGCCGGCTACTGAGCGGAGGCAGGCGAATGACCGACCAAATGACCATAGAGCGAAAGGGCAGGCCAGGCCTCGCCGACAGGCTGCGCGCGCGGGGGCAGCGCGACGGCGGACTGCGCGACCTGATCGTCCCGTTCATCCTGCCGGCGCTCTTCGTCGCCATATGGCATGTCCTGTCGACCAACCCGGCGACGCGGAGCGACCTGCTTCCGACCCCGCTGACGGTCGCGGTCACCCTCTACAACGAGATCGTGCATGGCGGCCTCGTCTGGCACGTGACGGCCAGCCTGACGCGCGCCTTCGCCGGCTTCGCGCTCGCCTGCGCGATCGGCATCTCGCTCGGTCTGCTGATGAGCCAGTCGCGCATCGTGCGCGAGGTGCTGTCGGGTCCGGTCGAGGTCCTGCGCCCGATCTCGTCCATCGCCTGGATACCGCTGGCGATCCTCTGGTTCGGCATCGGCTTCAGCAGCGTCATCTTCGTCATCATGATCTCGTGTGTGTTCGTTATCCTTCTGAACACGCTGTCGGCCGGCATGAGCGTGCGCCGCGACCTCGTCGACGCCGCGCTCACCCTCGGCGCGACGAAGGCACAGATATTCCGCAAGGTGACGATCCCGGCGGCGCTGCCGGGCATCTTCCTCGGCATGCGCGTGGCGCTGACCGGCGCCTGGGGCGGCGTCCTCATCGCGGAGATGATCGCGACGCAGGAAGGGCTCGGCTATCTGGCTGTGCGCGCGCAGGCGAGCTTCCGTCCGGATCTGGTCATCGCCTGCATGATAGTCGTCGGCGTGGTCGGCTACGCGCTGAACATGCTCAGCGTCGCGCTCCAGCGGAGGCTTTTCCATGTCTAACCTCGCCCAGGGCCTTCGCGCCCCGCTCCTCGCGCTCGCCGGCATCCTGCTCCTGATCGTGCTGCCCTGGTGGCTGGCCGTGTCCGGCGGCATCCGGCCGGTGATCCTGCCGTCGCTGTCGGCCGTCTACAATTCGATGATCGAGATGATAGCCGACGGCACGCTGGCGCGCCACACCTGGACGAGCCTTGTGCGCGTCAATGTCGGCTTCGCGCTGGCGATCGTCACTGCGATCCCGCTCGGCATCCTTCTCGGCAGCATGCCGCGCCTCAACCGCGCTTTCGAGCCGATGATCGAGTCGTTCCGCTTCGTGATCCCGTTCTCGTGGATTCCGCTGGTGGTGCTGTGGTTCGGCACCAGCGAGGCCGGAAAGTACTTCCTGATCTGGTATGCCGGCTTCTTCATCCTGGTGCTGCCGACCATCGAGGCGGTCAAGACCGTCGATCCCGACTACGTCAAGGCCGCCCGCACGCTGGGGGCCGGGCGGGGCGTGATCTTCTTCAAGGTGCTGCTGCCGGCCATCCTGCTCGAGCTCGTCACAGCGCTGCGCGTGGCGTTCGCCATGTGCTGGATCGCCCTCCTGTCGGCCGAGCTCGTCGCCTCGCGCGGCGGCCTCGGCTACCTCATCCTCGATGCGCGCGAGGTGCTGGAAACCGATGTGGTCATCGTCGGCATGATCGTCATCGGCGTCATCGGCGCGCTCTACAACTGGGTGTTCCGCCTCATCGAACGCCGCTTCCACTTCTGACCGATTGTTCGGAGGATACGATGTCAACCAAGATTTCCGCATCCGGCGTCTCGAAGCGCTACGTCATTCGCCGCACGGGCAAGACCTTCCTCGCGCTCGACAACGTCAACCTCGACATCGAGGAAGGCGAGTTCCTCTGCATCGTCGGCCCGAGCGGCTGCGGCAAGAGCACCTTCCTGCAGATGGTGGCGGGGCTGGAGCCGGTCACGGACGGCTCGCTGCTGATCGACGGAAAGCCCGTCAGCGGCCCCGGCGCCGACCGCGGCATGGTGTTCCAGAGCTATGCCCTGTTCCCGTGGCGCACGGTCCTCGCCAACATCGAGTTCGGGCTCGAGATCAAGGGGATCCCGGCGGCGCGCAGGCGCGAGATCGCCATGAACGCGGCGCATTCGGTCGGCCTGCGCGGCTTCGAGCACTCGTATCCGCGCGAGCTGTCCGGCGGCATGAAGCAGCGCGTCGGCATCGCCCGCGCCCTCGCCAACGAGCCGTCGATCATCCTGATGGACGAGCCCTTCGCCGCGCTCGACGCGCAGACGCGCGAGATGCTCCAGGCCGAGCTGCTCTCGATCTGGCGCGAGCAGAAGCGCACCGTCCTGTTCATCACCCATTCCGTCCAGGAAGCGGTCTTCCTCGGCAGCCGCATCGCCATCATGTCGGCCCGGCCGGGGCACATCAAGAAGATCATCGACGTCGATCTTCCCTACCCGCGCGACATCACGTCCCCCGCCTTCGGCGCCCTCATGAAGCCCGTCTACGACGAGCTGAAGGAGGAAGTGCTGCGCGCGACAGAAGAAGCAAGCCGCCGCAACGCGGCCTGACCATCGCCCATCACCACCAGAGAGGAGTAGAATTCATGAAATCCGTCATCAACACCGTTCTCGCCGCCGCGGTCGCATGCGCCGCGGCGCTGGGCTCCACCGCCGCCTTCGCGCAGGACAAGACGATCCGCCTCGCGCTTCAGCCGGCGCCGATCCTCGGCTACTACGTCAAGGCGCGCAATCTGCTCGAGAAGCGCGGCATCAAGCCCGAATGGGCCGAGTTCCCGTTCTCGCCGCCGATCTTCGAATCGCTTGCCGCCGGGTCGACCGATGCCGCGCTCGTCGGCACCACTCCGCTTTTCAACGTCATCGGCAAGGACGACAACCTCTGGTACATCTATGACGAGCTGACCAACGCGTCGGGCGGCATCGTCAAGGCCAACAGCGACATCAAGGGCCCCGCCGACCTCAAGGGCAAGAAGATCGCCTTCCCGGGCAAGGCCTCGCAGATCTACTCGCAGTTCCTCGTCTATCTGGAGAATTCCGGCGTCAGCGAGTCCGACATGGACCTCATCCGCGTCAACGCCTCGGACATGAACGCGTTGTTCGCGCGCGACGAGATCGACGCCGCGCTGGCCTGGCCGCCCTTCACCACCGAGCCGGTGCGCACCGGCGAGGCGCGCAGCCTGTTCACCGCCGACGACGTCATGAAGATCAAGGGCGGTCACTGGATCGGTTCGGGCTGGGTCGTGCGGCCCGAATTCGCCGAGAACAACCGCGAGACGGTGATCGCGCTAATCGACGCCCTGCTCGAGGCCCGTCGTGCGCTCGACGAGAACCCCGACGACGTCTACGGCGTGCTCGCCGAGGCGACCGGCTACACGCCCGAGACGATCAAGTTCATGATCGAGAACAAGTATACCGGCCATTTCGACGGCGAGATGGTCGTTCCGGACGCCGAAGCCTTCAAGAGCGCCTACGAGATCTTCGACAAGCAGGGCGCGATCCAGTCGCCGGTGCCGCTCGGCCCGGTCCTCGACAAGATCGTCAAGCCGGAGTTCGCCAAAGAGGCCCTCGCCGCGCGCAAGTAGGGCGAAGCACCCCTGGGAGCGCCGCGCCGCGGCGCTCCCTTCCCAGGACACAGTTTGCAGCAGGGGAATGACATGCCGATAGAATCCGCCGACAAGGCCGTGTTCGAGTACAGCGTGCCGGTGATCGTCATCGGCGCGGGGGCCTGCGGCCTTTCGGCGGCTCTAGCCGCCGCGGGCGAGGGCGCGTCCGTGCTGGTCCTGGAGCGCGACGACGCGCCGACGGGCAGCACCTCGCTGTCGGCCGGCCTCATCCCCGGCGCGGGCACGTCGTTCCAGGCCGAGAAGAACGTCGAGGACGACGTCGAGACGTTCTTTGAGGACATCATGAAAAAGGCCAAGGGCAAGACCGACCCGGTCATGGCCCGCAGGGTCGCCGAGCAGTCCGGCCCGACCGTCGAGTGGCTTGCCGCCAGCGGCGTCCAGATGCATCTCGTCACGGATTTCCTGCTGCCCGGCCATTCGCGCCATCGCCTGCACGGGCCGCCGAACCAGACGGGTGTCGAGCTGGAGACGGCGCTGGTCAATGCCGTCAACGCCGCCGGCGTCGACATCATCACCTCGGCGACCGCCGAGACGCTCTATGCCGACGACGCGGGCCGCATCGTCGCGGTCGCCTTCCGGCGTCCGGACGGAACGCTGGAGACCGTCGGCTGCGACGCCGTCATCCTTGCCTGCAACGGCTTCGGCGGCAATCCCGAGCTGGTCGGCGAGTACATTCCGGAGATGCGGACCGCCGGCTTCTTCGGCCATGTCGGCAACAAGGGCGACGCGATCGTCTGGGGCCGCGCGCTCGGCGCCGGCATCGCCGACATGAATGCCTATCAGGGCCACGCCTCGGTCGCCGAGCCGCACGGCGTCCTGCTGACCTGGGCGGTCATCACCGAGGGCGGCTTTCAGGTGAATGTCGAGGGCAAGCGCTTCTCGAACGAGCTCAAGGGCTATTCGGAGCAGGCCGTCGAAGTGGTCGGCCAGCCGGGCGGCATCGCCTGGAACATCTATGACGAGCGCAGCGAGAAGCCGGCCTTCGCCTTCCAGGACTATCGCGACCTGCTGGAGAACGGCGCGGTCCGCACGGCCGCTTCCGTCGAGGAGCTCGCCGCGGCGACGGGCCTGCCGGCCGACGCGCTGGCGCGGACGATCGCCGAGGTCGAGGCCTTCGCCGACGGCAAGGCGCAGGACCCGCTCGGACGCGACTTCACCACGCATCCGAAGCTCGCCCCGCCCTACAAGGCCGCGCGCGTCACCGGCGGTCTGTTCCACACGCAGGGCGGCCTCGTCATCGACACGGATGCGCGGGTCCTGCGGGCGGACGGCTCGCCGCTGCCCAACCTCTTCGCAGGCGGCGGCGCGGCGCGCGGCATATCCGGGCCGAGCTCCTGGTATCTCGCCGGCAACGGGCTGGTCACCGCCGTGGTCTTCGGCCGGCTGGCCGGCCTTGCCGCCGCCGGCCTCGCCGGCGCCGCGGCCTGAGGCGGGAGGGACCGATGAAAAGAGTTCTGGTGATCGTGCCGTTTCCGATGAGCGAGGAGAACCTCCTCCAGCGCAAGCAGCAGATGAACGCGCTGAAAAGCCGGCCCGACATCGCGTTCGACTTTCGCGCCACCCGTTTCGCGCCGTCGAACTATGTCAGCTACCACGATCTCGCGCTCGCCGACTTCTCCATCGCCGATGTCGGCCTGAGGGCGCAGGACGAGGGCTTCGACGCGATCTGCGTCGATTCGATGAGCGATTCCGGGGTCAATCTCCTGCGCTCGATCCTCGATATCCCGGTGATCGGGCCGGGCCGCCACGCGATGCTGACGGCGCTGATGCTGGGCGAGAAATTCTCGCTTCTGGCGATGTGGGACCGCTGGAGCATCCTTTACAAGAAGACGATCGCCGATCTCGGCATCGAGGCGCGGTGCGCCTCGATCCGCTCCATCGGCGTGCGCCCCGACAACCAGGCGCTGCTCCAGGGCAAGGAGGACGACATCTTTCCGCTTCTGGAGGAAACGGCGCTGAAATGCGTGAACGAGGACGGCGCCGACGTCATCATCCTCGGCTCCACCACCATGCATCAGTCGCACGCCTACCTGTCGTCGCGGCTGCCCGTTCCGGTGATCAATCCCGGCCCGCTGACCTACCGCATGGTCGACATCGCGCTGAGCCTCGGCCTCAGCCACAGCAAGGCGGCCTATCCGGCGCCGCTGTCGCCGAAGACCGAGCTCCTGCGCCGGATCGGCGACCGGGGCGCTGCATTCGCAGGGAGCGCGACATGACGAAGATACTGACGATCGTTCCGTTCCCGATGAGCGAGGACGACATCGCCCGCCGCTCGCGCCAGCGCGATGTCGTCAAGCTGGACGCCGGCACGGAAATCACTTTCCGGCCCGTTCGCGTCAGCTCGGAATCGTTCATGAGCCAGCACGACTGGATCCTCATGGACCTCGGCGTGTGCGCGGCCGGCCAGAGCGCGCAGCAGGAAGGGTTCGATGCCGTCTGCGTCGACACGATGAGCGATTCCGGCGTCGCTGCCCTGCGCTCCATCCTCACCATCCCCGTGCTCGGGCCGGGGCGGACGTCGATGCTCTACGCGCTCTCGCTCGGCTCGACCTTTTCCGTGCTGACGCAATGGCAGCCGGCCAATCTTCGCTACCGCAAGGTGCTGCGCGAGCTTGGCCTGGAGCGGCAATGCGCCTCGGTGCGCTCGTTCGACATCCCACCGGACTTCCACTCGCTTTTGTCGGGGAAGGAGGACAAGGCCTTCCCGCTGATGCTCGAGACGGCGCGCCGATGCGTCGAGGAAGACGGCGCGGAGGTGATCTGCCTCGGCTCGACGACAATGCACGAGGCCCATGCCTATCTGGCGGAGCGGCTGCCCGTTCCGGTGATCAATCCGGGCCCGCTCAGCTACAAGCTGATCGAGAGCATGCTCGCGCTCGGCCTGACGCACAGCGCCCGAGCCTATTCCCCGCCGGTGATGCCCAAGCCCGACCTGATGGCCGCGCTGGTCGCCGGCGAGGAATAACCTTCCGGGCGCGCCCTCAGAACTTCGCCGTCAGGCCCGCCCGGACCGTTCGGCCCGGGGCGGGCACGATGCCGAGGCTCAGGGGATCGATGTAGTACTGGTCGGTGAGGTTCTCGACCGCGAGGTTCATCGTCAGGTTCTCGTTGAGGCGATATTCCGCGAAGACGTCGACCAGCGTGAACGGCTTCCAGTCGATCGGCGTGATGATGGTCATGGCGCCGGAGAGCTCGGCCGAGCCCTCGATCGCCCTCTTGCCGTAATGCGTCACGCGGCCGCCGAGGGTCAGGGCGTCGTCGAACAGCTTCTGGCTGACGTCGAGGCTGATCATGTATTTCGGCGGGATCTGGTTGTTGGCGAAGTCACCCGACAGGGTCTTGGCCATGCAGCCCTCGGCGCGCGTGCAGAATTCGACGTTCTGGAAATAGCTGCCCGAAAGGCCGATGGTCGTCCCGCCTATCGTGTATTGCGCGCTCGCCTCGAAGCCGGAGAATTTCGCGGCTTCGATGTTGTCGATGATCAGGCCGAGCCGGTAGCCGGGCTTCTCGGGATCGGCCTCGTCGGACGAGCGGCGGGCAAGGTAGTCGTCGACCCGGTTGTTGAAGTAGGCGAGCTTCACCGCAAGGCGGTCGCCGCCGCCGAAGACGCCGGCCCGGTCGATGTTGAGCCCGATCTCGCGATTGTGCGCCCGTTCCGGCCCCACCTCGGGAAGGAAGCCGTAGCCCATCGCCCGCGTCGACTCGAGGAGCGAGGGAAGCCGCAGGCCCTGCTTGTAGTTGGCGAAGACCTGGATTCCGTCCCACGGCGTGTAGGCGAGGCCGAGCGACGGCGAGAAGCCGTCGCCGCTTCTCGGCGGCGAGGGCTCGCCATAGACCGGGGTGAGGTTGACGCTGCCGTCGGGCAGGATGTCTACGATGTTGCGGAGCACCCGCCGGTAGCGGTCCTCGGTCCTGAAATACTGGTAGCGAAGGCCGCCGGTCACGGTCCACTGGTCGGTTATGTCCAGCTTCGCGCGGGTGAAGACGTTGAACTCCTCCCGCTTGCCGTCGCGCGGCGGATAATCGACCCGGATGTCGCTGTCGCTCGGCCTGCTGTCCTCGTGGGAGTAGCCCGCCCCGTATTCGAGGGCGAGGTCGCCGATCCCCGTGTCGAAGAGCGAGAGGTTGGAGATGTCCGTGCCCCAGGTGAAGGTCTTCGATCCGAACTCGATGCCTTGTTGCTGGAGATAGGATTCCCAGTTCGGCCGCAGGTCGGTCAGGTTCGTCGCCCATGCGTTCCATCTGAGATGGATGAGATCGTTGCCCGCCGGGTTCCACTTGTAGCGGGCGGTGTAGGAGTCGAGCCGGGTCCTCGAAAGCTCCTCCTGGGTGATCCGCTCCGGCGCGTTGGTGGTGTAGTTCCACGGCGTGATCTCGCCATGATCGTTGCTGTAGGTCATGACGCCGAGCTCGAGCGCGTGATCGTCGAGGAAACGGAAGGTGCCCTTCAGCATGGCCGAGGTCACGTCCTGCGAGGTGTTGAACACCTCCTCGCCGCCGCGATAGAGCGACAGGCCCATGTTCTCGTAGCGATTGGGATAGACCCGGCCGTTGGACGGATTGGTCCAGGGGCCGATGTTGACGATCTCGGCGACGGGGCCGTGAACGCCCGCATGGTAGTTGCCCGTCTTGCGACGCGCGAAGCCGGCGACCAGATCGACATGGTCCGAGGTGAAGCCGGCGACGACGCTGCCGCTTCCGCTGCCGAAATCGAGCAGCGAAGGCCGGTTCACCTCTCCGCCGAGGGGCGTATAGCCGCGGCTCCAGCTCCCGGTCCAGCCGCCGATCTTCCCGATCTCCGGATCGGTCGTGTTGCTCAGGAGCTCGCCCTTGACGCGGACGCCGAACTGCCTGCCGTCCTGGACGATGTCGCCGGCATTCAAGGTGCGCATGGCGACCGAGCCGCCGATGCCGCTCAGCCCGGGCCGTTCGTCGGCCCCTTCTCGATGCTGACGCCGCCGATGAAGTCGGGATCGACATAGCTGCGCCCGCTCATGCCCTGATAGCCGCGATAGACCGAGGTCTGGTTCATCGCGCCGTCGACCGTCACCGGCACGCGGTTCATGCCCTGCAAGCCGCGGATGTTGACGTCGACCGCGCCGCTGTTGCGGTTCTCACCGGAAAGCACGCCCGGCGTGCCGCGGAACATGTCGCCGGCGTTCTGGCCGCGGAAGCGCTCGATGGTCTCCTGCGCGATATGGGAGACGGAATCGGGCGTCGAATAGACCGACTCGGCGCTTCCGTCCCAGCCGGCGCTCCTGCCGCCCGCCGTCACGTCGATGGTGTTCAGCACCAGCGCGCCATTGGCATCGACCGGCGCATGCGCTGCCGAGACGGGGTCGGCGATCACGACGCTGGTGGCGCTGCTGAACGAATAGACGAGGCCCGATCCCCGCAGGATCCACGCCAGCGCCTCCTCGCGCGTGGCCGCGCCCCGGATCCCCGCCGAGGTTTTTCCGGTCGCGACGGACGCCTCGTAGGACACCTGCGTGCCGGACTGGCTGCCGAACGCGGCGAGCGCGCGGGAAAGCGGGCCCGCCGGGATGTCGAAGCGCGACTGCGCTGGCGACTGCGCGAAGGCTTGCGCGCCGGTCAGCGCCATGCTCGCCGGCAAGGCCGTCGTCGCCAGCAATGCCGCGGCCAGCGCGCTGCGGCCGGCGATGCCGAGAGTGAATGATTGCGATCCGAGCCCCATGTCCAATCCGCTCCGTTTTCCGTTGGGGGAGCAGGCATGCCTGATCTTTGGCCCGATCGCTGGGTAGTGCGGCTCCTATCCAGCTTTACGGATGGGGAGCCGGAATTTTCTCTCTTTCTCCGAAAATTTTCACACCGCGGAGATGACGGTGACCAGGGTGCCCATCCCGCGGACCTTGGCCCCGAACGGCCGCGCCACCGCCTCGAGCGCGCCCAGCGGATTCTTCAGGTCGAACACGCCGCTGACCACGCGCGCGCCGAGGAAGGGGTCGGCGACGATGACGCGGCCCGGCATCCAGCGTGCGATCTTCGCCACCATGGCCGCGACGGTCTCCCGTTCGGCGACGATCATGCCGCCGCGCCAGGCGGCGATCTGGAACGCCTCCCGCGTGCCGCGCACCACGCTTCCCGCCGACGGGTCGAGCGTGATCCAGTCGCCGGCCCCGAGCTCCTCGCCGGCGCTGAGCTGCGAATCCGACGCGCGCGCCTCGACGCGCCCATGCTCGACCGAGACGGAGATGAAGCCCGCATCGCTCGACACGTCGAAGGCGGTGCCGAGCGCCGTCGCCGTCACCGGACCGGAGAGCACGGAGAACGGCCGGGCCGGATCGCCCGCCACCTCGAAATAGGCCATGCCGGCCAGAAGCTCGACGCCGCGGCGCGCATCGGTGAACGCCATTGCGGCCGCGCTGTCGGGGCCGAGCGTCATGACGCTGCCGTCCGGCAGGTCGATGCGCCGGATCTCGGCGGTCTCAGTCCTATGGTCGGCGCGCATGCGCAGGAGCATGCCCGGCAGCGCCATCGCGCCGGCCCCGGCTGCGCCGAGGCCGACCGCGCCGCCGATCATGAAGCCACGCCGCGACAGCCCGCCACCTCGCGCGGCCTTGCGCTCGTCGGCGAGGACCTTGCCGGTCATTCCGTGGATTTCGGCGACGCGCGCCCAGGCCGCGGCATGCCGTGGGCTGCGCGCCATCCATGCCTGCACCGTCCGGAGCGAAACCGCGTTGGCGGGGTCGTTCTGCAGGCGGATCGCGAGGTCCGCCGCCTCGCGGAACAAGTGACGATCCTCCGATGGTTCGGCCATGGAACTCTGCGCCTCCCGCCTCCTGCCCGTATCCATACTACGAATGGCGGGGCGAAATTTTCTGTTTCCCGGCGAGGGCTCAGGAGCCGTCCGTCAGCCGGGCGTCGACATGCTCGTAGGCGGTGCGGATCAGGGTCCAGACGCGCGATACGGAGAGGCCAAGCTCGGCCGCGACCGCTGCGATCGTCATCTCGTCCATCCGGTGCAGCTCGAACGCCCGGCGCGTCCGCTCCGGCAGCTCCGCCAGCGCGGCCTGCGTCAGGGCCAGCCGCTGGCGGTCGTAGGTGATCGCTTCCGGCGAGGGCGAGGGATCGGCGATGGCCGCGAAATCTTCCGGCGCGAGGTCGACGCGGACCAGCAGGCGCTCGCGCCTCTGATGGTCGATGCCCAGATTGCGGGCGACCCGGAACAGATAGCCGGCGGGATTGTGCGAAGACGCATTCGTGGCAGGCGGGGACGTCAGGACGCGCACGAAGGTGTCCTGCGTCAGATCCGCGGCCGTCTCCTCGCTGATACCCCGGCGGCGCAAGGACTGGACGATGTCCCGTGCGTGGCGGCGGAAGAGGGTGTGAATGTCCCAGCTCAACTCGTCGTACTTTTCTTGTCGGACGCTTTTCGTATCCGGCGGGAGACAGGGGCCCCCGGCCGCCGCCACCGGCGATGGCAGGCTAAAACATGCCTCTATTACTCATGTTTTCCTGCCGCGACAAGCGGGCGCGTCGCGGCGCGGGCGCTCAGAACAGCGCGAAATCGCCGACCATCTCGTTCCGGACCAGCCACGGGGTCTGGCGCCCGTCCGTCCGCTCCATGACCAGCCGCTTGACGCCGGCATAGAGCTCGGAGACCTCGATGGCCCCGTTGCCGTTGGCGTCGTGGGCCGGCCGCTGGCGCGCGATGACGTCGGCCACCGCGTTGGTGAAGACGCCGCCGCCGGCCGCGGGGCTCTCCTCGGAGAACTGCCGGCCCTTGGACGCCGAGAGGATCACCAGCCCCGAGGGAATGGCGGCAAGCATGTCGGCGGCCGCGTCATCGTTGGTCGCTTCCATGCCCGTGCCGGCCACGCCGGAATGGCACGCGTCGAGGAAGACCAGCACGCGCGCCGCCGATTTTGCGAGGATCGCCGAAACGGCATCCCAGGGCAGGGCGGTTTCGGCGATCCGGCCGGCGTCGGTGGTCGTCGTCGCGAGATAGTAGCGGCCGTCGTCGCCGGTGATGCCGTGGCCGGCGAAGAAGAAGGTGAGCGTCTCTCCGGGGCCCGCCTCTGCCACCATGCGCTCGATCGCCGACAGGACGGCCTCGCGCGACGCTTCCTCGTTGGGAAGGGTCGTGGAGTCGGCAAGCGCGATGGACGTTCCGTCGGAGGCGGCGAGGCTTTTCGCGAGGGTCTGGGTATCGGCAACGGCGAAGGAGAGATTGCCGAGCCGCCCGTCGTCGTAGCGGTCGACGCCGACGGACAGCGACCGGACCACCGGCAACGCCTCCGGCCCGGCGGGGCCGAGATCGCGGCCGACGGGAAGGCTGAGCATGCCGAGCTCGTCGACCGCGACGAGCGATATCCAGCGCGCGCCGGCAAGGCGCGGCACGTCGAAGGACGCCCGCGCCTGGCCGCCGACGGCGATCGTGTCGGTGAGCACCCCGTCCTGAAACACGCGCACTTCCCTGACGGCGGTGAAGGCCTCGATGGCGGCGTTTACCGAGACGCGCCCGGCATCGGACGCCTCGACCTCGGCCGACAGCCGCGGCGGAATGCCGATCTGCGGCGTCTCGAACGTCTCACCGCCGGAAAGCAGCCGGTCAACGAGCCCGTCGACCTGAAGGCGGGCCGCCAGCTGCTGGAAGGTGTATTGCCCGAGATTGCCGGGGAAGCGCGCCGAGATGTAGTGCGCGCCCTCGGCGGTCGCGTCGAAGCGCAGGTCGGGCATCCAGACGACGATCTCGTCGTCGAGATACCGGCCTTCCAGGATCTGCGCGGCGCTGTCGAGCGCGTGAACGAAGAAGGAGCCGTCGCTGTTGATCTGGACGATATGGTTCCGGTCCTCGGTCAGCCGGACATCCGTGGTCAGGCTGCTCCGCGACTGGAACTCCACCCTGCGGACCCCGCCGAAATCCGAAATGTCCGCGACCTGGGCGCCCGCTTCGCTCCAGCCCACCAGCATGTCGCCGTAGAGGTGGAAATAGGAACCGGCGAATTCCACTGCCCGGATACCCTTGGGGTGGTCCCGGTCGAGAACGAAGAACTCCGTCCATGACGCGCCGGCCCGTGCGCCGTCGCTGCACGCGATCTGCAGGAAGCTGAACTCCTTCGGGCCGGCCTTCCACATGCCATACGCGTCGATGTCCGGCGCGTCGAATGTCAGGCGCTCTTCCGTCTCGGTGTCCCGCGTGAACGGAGACGCGCAATTGTTGGTGAAGGTCTGGCCGGAAGACGTCATGGTGGTCGTGCGGATCGTCTCGCGCAGCCGCTCGTCCCGTTGCCACAGTTCGTCGCGCAGCCGGTCGCGCGCGTCCTCCGACCCGAACGTGGAGGCCGAATCATAGAGCACGTCGGGCGTGACGCGGCTCGCGAAGCGGAAGCCGAAGCCCTCCAGCTTCTCGCGATAGTCGGTCTGCGCCGGCCTGCTGCGGGGCACGAGCGAGGTCGCGCCGCGCCATTCGACGCTGCGCGACAGGCTTGCCTCCCCATCGAGCGCCGCGACCTTCGCGGCTGCGCCCGAAAGCAGGATGGGCTCGATGGCGAAGCGGTCGTGATCCTTTGCGCTCGGATGATCGCTCAGAAGCGGATCGAGCTGCGGCATCGACAGCCGCAAGCCGCCTTCCAGTTCCCACAGCGCGGGTTGCCTGAAGCCGGCGACCTGATGCCGCTGCCGGAACAGGCGCAGAGCCTCGCCGGCGGAGGGCAGGTCCTCGTTCCACATGTCGCGCGCGACCACGGTGTCGGTCGTCAGCGACTTGATGTGCAGATAGGGCTCCCCGCCGGCTTCCGTGGCGAAGACGGCGACGTTGTTTTCGAGGTCGAGGCGGAAGCGGGTCCCGTCCCAGGCCGAGCAGGCGAAGCACGATATGCGGTTGTCGCCGGAGAGGTCGCCTTTCGCGCGCAGCGGGTTGACGACATCGACGATCCCGTAGCCCAATCCGTCGCCGATCACGAAGGAATCGTCGTGGGCCCATGCCGCCGGCACATTGACGGCGCTGCCCGTGGGCCGTCCGTCGATCGCGTCGAGAATGTTGGACGATGCGCTTTCGGAATCGTCTTCATTCCAGTCCGCCTGCTGAAAGGTGACGAACCGGCCCGTCACCGAAAAGCGCGGGGAGGTGCCGGTGTAGTCGCCGAGGACCGACATGCGGCCGGTCTCGACAAGCTGGAAATGATTCTCGTATTCGCGGATCAGGCGCGTGCCGTCGGGCGAGGCGATGGTCCGCTTCGGGGCCGAGAGGGCGAAGGGATCGTCGACGGCGATCTCCGGCAGCCCCGGCGTGACCGCGACCGCGAAGCCGTCGCCGTCGCCGGCGATTTCCTTCTCGCATTGCCGCAGATATCCGGCAAGGAACCAGTCGATGCGGGCGTTCCCGGCGAGCACCGGATGGAGGCGCACCTCGCCGCTTGCCGGCGCATCCCTGCCCGAGAGCGGAACGATGGCGCGCGTGCGCCCGCGCTGCGCCTCGATGCCGAACGGCGCGCGCGCGCCGGGCAGCAGGGCGTAGAATCCCTCGCCGCTGAAGCGGACGGGCTGTTCGGCGGTGATGACCAGATAGACGGGGGGAAGGTCGTGCTGGCCGCCATGCGCCCATCTGAACGCGACCGGGCTGCCCGCCTGAACGCTGGCCGGGCCGTCATGCTCGATCCGCATGGCCGAGGCCAGTCGCCGGAAAGCGGCTTCCTCCGCCTCGCAACTGCCGCCCAACGGCTTTGCCGCCGCCCTGATGCGGGCGATGAACCGCGCTTCGCTCTCGCCTTCCTTCCAGGCGACATCGTCGCCGCCTTGCGCCGCCCCTGCGCGGCGGATGCCGGAGATCGCGCCGGCGAAGCTCTGCCGGCCGCCGGCCGCGTCCTTCAGGAAGCAGACGGCCTTGGCTTCGTTGTAGGTGAAGGCGGCGCAACGCCCGTCGGCGGCGCAGGCGGCCTCACAGGCGCTCACGGGAATGTCGCGCAGGCCGGCCTCCGTCAGGCCGCTGCGAAAGTCGCCATGCGGGATGTCGCTGTCGCGGAAGACGTCGAACCCGTCGCCGCCGGCTACGGGGGCGGTGGGCGCGGTCTTGTGTCCCGAGACGGCCCCGGCGAAGGCGACGGTGCGGCCGAAACCCGATTTCAGGAAGCAGACGTTGCGCGCCGTGTTGTGCGTGAAGGCCTGGCACAGGCTTTCCGACGCGCAGAGCGCCTGGCAGGCGTGAAGATCGGTGTTCCTCACTTCGCGAAGATCGTTGCCCGGATAGTCGACGCCGGAGAGGATCGTGAACCCGCTTTCGCCGCCCTGCGCGGATCGGGAGGCGGATTGCGACGGCGGGCGGGGCGAGGACAGCAGATCGGCGATCTGCTCGTTCGTCAGGAAGCCGCTGGCCTGCTGGCCCCGCGACGACTGATAGCGCGCGATGCCCCGGCGCGTGTTGCCTCCGAACGAGCCGTCGGGCTTCCCGACATTGAACCCGCGCGCGTTCAGGGCTTCCTGAAGCTGCTGCCGCTGGGCCTTCGACAGCCGCTGCTCGCCGGTCTCCACGCGGATCGGCGCGCGCCGCTGTCTCGTCATCTCCTGCCCGGCGATGCCCATGAGGCCGCGAATGAGATCGTCGGGATTGAGGGCCAAAGCCGGCCGCGGGATCAGGAACGACGTGAGCGCAACCGCAAGAACAACGCCCAAGCGAAAACAGAACATCGCAAGCCCCATGCCTCAACCCATCCGCGATCGACTATAGTCGATCGAAGGCCGGGCGGAAGCCTCATGTCGCTGGAGCGAGGAGCAATGGCTAGAGGGCGGGCGCTTTCGGCTGCCTGTCCGGCGTCGGGGGCTGCTTGACCCGGATGCGCAGCGGGCCGCTGCCGACCCGGTCGATGTCGAAGGCGTCGGTTTCGCGCACGAGGTCGCTCAGCTTGCGGCAGCCGAAGGTGCGCGGGTCGAAATCCGGCGCGAGGTTGGCGAGCTGCGTCCCGACCGCGCCGAGCGGAACCCAGCCGTCCTCCGTCTCCATCTGGGAGATCACCCTTTTCAGGATCGACCGGGCGCGGCTGGCCGGCTGCAGCGCCTGCTTGGCCGCGCTGGTCTCGTTGGCTGCGGCTTCCGGCAGCAGGTTCTCGGTGTAGATGAAGCGGCGGCAGGCCTGCCGGAAGCTCTCCGGCGTCTTCTGCTCGCCGAAGCCGAACACGTCGACGCCCTGCTCGCGGATGCGCGCCGCGAGGCGGGTGAAGTCGCTGTCGGAGGAGACGAGGCAGAAGCCGTCGAACCGCCCGCTGTGCAACAGGTCCATCGCGTCGATGACGAGGGTGATGTCGGAGGCGTTCTTGCCGGTGGTGTAGGCGAATTGCTGCTGCGGGATGATGGCGTGCTTCGCCAGGATGTCGGCCCAGCCCTTCGAGCGCCCTTGCGAGAAATCGCCGTAGATGCGCCGGACGCTCGCCTCGCCGATCTGCGCGATCTCCTCGAACAGGCCGTCGGCGATCCTGGGCGAGGTGTTGTCCGCGTCGATCAGGACGGCGAGGCGGGGAGAGCGGGGTTCGGAAGGCATGGACGATCACCTGATATGCTGGTTTCCGGCGGCGACGACGCCGCCACGATGTGCGCCGGAGCATAGCCGCCGATGGCGGGGCCGTCGAGGATCGCCCTTCGGCGTGGGCGGATCGATCCGTGCATTCTCGACGGTGGCGGTGCCTATGTCAGGCGCTCGCGAATGCTGTCGAGCGCCGACATCATGGTCGCGCGCATCGGCGCGCCGATGGCTTCGCTCAACTCGGCCTCGACTTCGAGGATTATGGGCACGACCTTGTCGTGGAGCGCGTTTCCGCGGGGCGTGAGCGTCAGCTTGACCAGCCGGTTGTCGTCGGGGTGGGGCTGGCTGTGGACCAGCCCCCTGGCGATGAAAAGCTGGATCGTCCGGCTGGCCTTCGGCTTGCTGAGATGCGCGCGCTGGGCGATCTCGCCGGTGGAGAGCGGACCGTAGCGGCGGATGACCGTGAGGATGCGGCCTTCGTGCACTTCGAGGCCCAGCTCCCGGGAATAGCGGTTCGCCACCCGCGCGGTGATCGCGTTCATGGTGATGAGCATGCGATAGCCCAGGCATTCGTCGAGGTGGAACTCGTCGTCGCGCGTTTCTGTCAATGCCGGCATCCCCTGTCCCGTTCGTGATCCCGTCATCCTACAGGAAAACGAATACGCCTTGACAGTGGCAAATCGTTTCATTTAAAATGATATGAAATTGCGATGCTGTGGAGGAGACAGGCATGCGCATTCCTGGGGGTCATGCGGCGTGGACGACGATACCCGCCCTGTTGCGCGAACGCGCGGCGACCCATGGCGACAGCATGCATGTCGAGATCGCCGGCCGCCGGCTGACCATCGGCGAGGTGGATCGGCTGTCCGACCGGATGGCCGCCGCCTTTCATGCCGCCGGGGTGCGCAAGGGCGACCGGGTCTGCTGCTTCATGTCGTCCTCCATGGAGGGGTTCCTCACATGGATGGGCGCGGCCAAGCTCGGCGCGATCTGGGCGCCGCTGAACTCGGGCCTGATCGGCGACGATCTCTCCTATACGCTCAACGATGCCGACGCGGCGGTGCTCGTCGTCGACGACGCCTGCCGCGAGAAGGTCGTGGCGCTGGGCGATGCCGTCAGGATTCCGCAACTGCCGCTTCACACGGGCGAGGGCGTTGTCGACGGCTTCCTGCCGTTCGCCTCGCTGTTCCACGCCGTTTCCGAAGGCCCGCCGCCGGTCGTTCCCCTCGAGGCCTCGGACCCGGCGGTGATCCTTTATACCGGCGGCACCACCGGCATGCCGAAGGGCGTGCTTCTGCCGCATTTCGCCTGGATCGGTTCCGGCTATCGCGTCGTCGACGGCTTCGGCTTGACCGGGCAGGACCGCTATTATTCCGTCCTGCCCATGTTCCATGTCGGCGGGCTGATGTGCGGCCTGATCGGCCCGCTCGTCGCCGGCTGCTCGACGACGCTCGATCCCGCCTTCAGCGTCACGCGGTTCTGGAGCCGCGTCAGGGAAACGCGCGCGACGGTCATCGATCCCATCGGCACCATGATCGCGCTGCTGGTGCGGCTGCCGCCGGGCAAGGACGACAGGAACCACTGCGTGCGCGCCTCGCTCGGGGTGTTCTCGCAGACCGCGCCGGAAATCTGGCAGGAATTCAGCCGCCGCCACGGCATTCCGTTCCTCAACTGCTATTCGTCGAGCGAGGTCGGCGGCGCCGTCCTGGTCCATAACCGGATGAACCCCGACAAGCAGGGCAGCAACGGCAGGACCTGGGGATGGGCCGACATCCGCATCGTCGATGCCGAGGGCAAGGACGTTCCCGCGGGCGTCATCGGGCAGATCCTGCTGCGCTCGAACGTCCCGCACGCCTTCATGCTCGGCTACTACAACAAGCCCGAGCGGACGGCGGAGAGCATGCGGGACGGCTGGTATCATTCCGGCGATCTCGGCTTCCTCGACGACGAGGGCGACCTGACCTTCACCGGCCGTCAGGCCCACTGGCTGCGCCGGCGCGGCGAGAACATCTCCGCCTACGAGGTAGAGCGCATCGTCGCCCGGTTCCCCGGCGTCGTCGAGGCCGTGGTCGTGGGCGTTCCCTCGGAGCTCGGCGAGGAGGACGTCAAGGCGTTCCTCATCGTCGAGCCCGGCGCAGCGGTCGATTTCGCGGCGCTGGTCCGCTGGTGCGAGGAGCGCATGGCCCATTTCAAGGTGCCGCGCTTCCTCGAGATCGTCGGCGACTTCCCGCGCTCCACCACCAAGCGCGAGGTCGAGCGCCACAAGCTGCGCGACAGGCCGAACCACGCGGCATGGGATCGCGAGCGCGAACTGGGCCGGGCGTGGCGGCGCAAGGCATGACAATCGCAAAAGAGAGGAAAGACGATGAGTGCGTTACTGTCCGGATACAAGAAGATCGAGTTCGCGAGGGAAGGGCGGATTCTGCGCGTATCCATCAATTCCCCCGAGACGAGGAACGCGGTCGACGATGATCTCCATCACGAGCTGTCGCGGGTCTTCTACGAGGTCAACGACGATCCCGACAGCGACGTCGTCATCCTGTCCGGGACCGGCAAGTTCTTCTGCGCCGGCGGCGACATGGGATGGTTCCAGGGGATGATCGACGACCCCAGCCGCTGGCGGGCGATCCTCGCCCCGGCGAAGCGCATCACCACGAGCCTGCTGGAGCTGGAAAAGCCGATCATCTGCCGCCTGAACGGCGCGGCCGCCGGCCTCGGCGCGTCGCTGGCGCTGCTGTGCGACATCGTCGTCGCCGCCGAGAACGTGCTGATCGGCGACCCGCATGTGAAGATGGGGATCGTCGCCGGTGACGGCGGCACCTTCCTGTGGCCCCAGCTCGTCGGCTACCATCGCGCCAAGGAAATGTTGCTCACCGGCCGCATGCTCACCGCGCAGGCCGCGCACGAGATGGGCCTTTTCAACTATGTGGTGCCGGCCGACCAGCTGGACGACAAGGTCGACGAGCTCGCCCGGGAGCTGGCTGCCGGATCGCAGCTCGCCATTCGCTGGACGAAGACCGCCACCAATCTCGAGCTGCGCCGCCACGCGCTCGGCGTGACCGAGGCCGGCGTCGCCTACGAGACGATCAACCAGCAGCAGCACGACCATCAGGAAGCGGTGAACGCCTTCACCGGCCGGCGCCCGCCGAAATTCCAGTCGAAGTGATCGTCGCCGGCGAAAAGACGGCGACGGCGCGAAGCAACGGGAGCGGAACAATGAGCAGGGACTACCTTGAGGTTACGGTATCCGACGCCGTCGCGGTCGTACGGATCGACCGGCCGCCGGTCAACGCCCAGAACCTTCAGATGCGCGACGAGTTCGTCGGCGTCTTCGACGAGATGAGCGAGCGCGAGGATGTCCGCGTCGTCATCCTGACGGGGACCGGAAAGGTGTTCTGCGCCGGGGCCGACATCAAGGAGATGCTGGAGCTGGAGCAGACGCCGGGGCGCTACACCGACATGATGCGCAAGGTGCGCGAGCTGGACAATTCCGTCCGCGAATGCACCAAGCCGATCATCGCCGCGGTCAACGGCGTGGCGCTCGGCGGCGGCTTCTCGCTGGCGGCGGCGTGCGACATCATGATCGCCTCGGAAACCGCCTCGTTCTCGCTTCCCGAGATCAATGTCGGGATTCCGGGCGGCGGCTCGGTGCTGCACCGTCTTGGGCTGAGCGGCTCGATAGGCCGCAGGCTCCTCTACACCGGGGCCCGCATCTCCGGCCCGGAGCTGGCGCGGCTCGGAGCCATCGACGCATGCGTGCCGGCCGAGAGGCTGATGGACGAGGCCATGGCGCTGGCGCGCGAGCTCGCCCAAAAGAGCCCGCTCGCCCTCTACTACGCCAAGCAGGCCTATGCGGTCGTCGAGGAGATGCCGTTCCGCGACGCCTTCAGGCACGAGCAGGGTCTGACCTACAGGCTCAGGGACGCCGCCGACACGCGGGAGGCGCGGCAGGCGTTCATGGAAAAGCGCGCGCCGGCCTTCGTCGGGCGATAGCCGGGAGGAAGCTCATCCGCAGCCTGGCTGCCGGGATCGCCGGCGGCGAAAGCAAGCGCAAGGATGCATTCGGCAGGCGGTGCATCTCAACAACTCGAACGGGAGGATGCAACATGACCAGATCAGGAACTCTGCATGCAGGGGTCGCGCTCTTGGCGCTCGCCATGGCGGGGCTGGCCCCGGCAACGGCCAGCGCCGGCGAGGACGCCATCCGCGTCGCGGTCGTCAACGACCAGTCGGGGCCGTTTTCGGACTATGGCGGCGCCGGCTCGGTGATCGCGGCGAAGCTCGCCGCCGAGGACTTCGGCGGCAAGATTCTCGGCAAGCCGATCGAGATCGTCGGCGTCGACCACCAGAACAAGCCCGATGTCGCGGCCAACATCGTCCGCGAGATGTTCGATGTCGGCAAGGTCGACGTCATCATGGACGGAGCGGCCTCGTCGGCCGCGCTGGCGATGCAGGCGATCGCGCGCGAACGCGGCAAGATCTTTCTCATCAACGGCGCGGCGACGGGCGAGCTCACCGGCAAGGAATGCTCGCCCACGGGCATCCATATCTCGGCGGACACCTATTCGATCGCCAAGGGCGCGGTTCAGGCCGTCACCCGGAGCGGCCGCGATTCGTGGTTCTTCATCACCGCCGACTACGCCTTCGGCCATGCGCTGGAATCGCAGGCGACCGAGGTGGTGGCCGAAAGCGGTGGCACGGTCCTCGGGGCCGTGAAGCATCCGATGGGCACCGTCGACTACTCGTCCTACGTCTTGGCGGCGCAGGCCTCCGGCGCCAAGGCGGTCGGGATGGCCAATGCCGGCGGCGACCTTGTCAACACGATCAAGGCGAGCCAGGAATTCGGCGTCGCGGCCGGCGGGCAGACTATCGTCGGCTTCCTCCTCGACTTCATCGACATCAACGCGCTCGGGCCGGAGGCGGCGCAGGGCATCTCCTTCGTCGTCCCGTTCTACTGGGACCTCAACGAGGAGACGCGCGCCTTCACCAAGCGCTTCATGGACGCGGGCGCGCCGCGGCCGCCGAGCCACTTCCAGGCGGGCGCCTACGCCGCGATGCTCCACTACCTCAAGGCCGTGGAAGCGACCGGTACCGACGACGGCCCGACCGTCGCCGAGAAGATGAGGGAGATGCCGATGAACGACATGTACCATGCGAACTCGAAGATCCGCGAGGACGGCCGCGTGCTGAACGACCTCCATCTGATGGAGGTGAAGAAGCCGTCGGAAATCAAGTACGAGTACGATTATCTGCGGGTCGTGGCGACGCTTCCCGGCGACAGCGGCGTCTACCGCCCGATCGAGGAAGGCGGCTGCGCCTACGTCGGGCAATAGGAAACCTCCCGGGACCCGCCCGGATCGGCCCGGCACGGTTGCCGGACGATCCGGGTGGAAGCCATCGGGGCCCGCAATCAGCGAAGAAAGAGGACAGGATGGAAGCCGGCGTTCCCGCGCCCGAAGACTGCGTGCTGCGCTATCTCCTCGAACGCCATGCGCGCACGATCCCGGAGCGCATCTTCGCCGTGGTCGACAGGCAGAACGGTGCGCCGGAGGCCTGGACCTATGCAGATATGCTGGAGCGCGTGCGCCGGACGGCCGCCGCCCTCGCCGCCGCCGGCGTCGGCAAGGGGAGCAACGTCCTGTGCCTGACGCGGGCGCCGGAGACCTCCGTCACCGTCTGGTTCGCGCTGAACCATCTCGGGGCGGCCTACGTCCCGATCAACCATCAGTATCACGGAGCGCTTCTCGAACGCCTCGTCCATGGCGCTTCCGCCGCCGCCATCGTCGTCGATCCGGAGTTCCTGCCGCAGCTCGAGGCCATCGACCACGCGCCGATAAGGACCGTCATCGCGACAGCCGCCCCGCCGGAGCCCTCGCCGGGGTTGCGGTGCCTGGTCCTCGACGACCTGCTCAGCACCCGGGGCGGCGACGCCGTCGCCGATCCCGGGCTGAAACCGTGGGACCTTCAGTCGGTGATGTTCACCTCGGGCACGACCGGGCCGTCGAAGGGCGTCCTGTCCTCCTATGTCCATCTGCACACGGTCGTCGACGAGCCGTTCTCGTTCCTCGACCGTGAGGATCGCTATCTGTGCAACCTGCCGCTGTTTCACGTCGGCGGCATGCTGCAGGTCTATTCGATGCTCCTGCGCGGCGGCTCCATCGCGCTGTCGGCCCCGTTCCGGACCGCGGATTTCTGGCCGGCCGTCAACCGCACGGGATCGAGCATGGCGACGCTGCTGAGCGGCATGGCCAGCCTGCTGATGAAGCAGGCCGTCCTGCCCGGCGAGCGCGAGACGACCCTGCGCAAGACCATCATCCTGCCGTTCAGCGAGGATGCCGCCCCCTTCGGCGGGCGCTTCGGCGTCGACGTCTACACGATGTACCACATGACAGAGATCTGCGTCCCGCTCGTCTCGGCCAAGGACCCGCTCGCATCCGCGCTGTGCGGAAAACCGCGGCGCGGCGTCAGCGTCCGGCTCGTCGACGAGCATGATTGCGAGGTGCCTCCGGGTCAGGCGGGGCAACTCGTGGTGCGCTGCGACCGTCCCTGGGCCATGAGCCACGGCTATCTCGACAACCCCGCGGCGACGGCTGCCGCGTGGCTCAACGGCTGGTTCCATACGGGCGACATGTTCCGGCAGGATGCGGACGGCGATTTCTACTTCATCGACCGGGCGAAGGACGTGATACGCCGCCGGGGCGAGAACATCTCGTCCTTCGAGCTGGAGAACGAATACCGCAACCATCCCGACGTCCTGGACGTGGCGGCCATCGCCGTCGCGGACGCCCATGGCGAGGACGAGGTTCTGGTCGTGGTCGAGCCCGTGCCGGGAACGGCTCCCGTGCCGGCCGATCTCGCGCGCTATGGCGAGGAGCGGCTGCCGCGCTTCATGGTGCCGCGCTACATCCATGTCATGGAAAAGCTTCCCCGCACGCCGACAGGCAAGATCGAGAAGCACCAGATCCGCTCCGGGCTCTCCCAAGCCCGATTATGGGACCGGACACCCGGCGGGAAACGTCCTTCCTGAGGCGCACGATTCCGGTTTGACTGCGCCGCGTGTTTTGCGGATTGTTACGCGTTGCCGCCCCGGCCCCGAGACACATCCGGACATGCGAAGCGTCCTCAGAACCCTGATCCGGCACCCGAAACGTCTGTTCCTGCGCCGCGATCCGCGCCGCGACCTTCCGCGGCCGGCCGGGGCCGATGCGTTCGCCCGCGAGCTCGGCATCCATCGGCTCGATCTGGCCGGGGTCATCCTCGAGGTGGACGAGCTGCGTCCGATCGTCGAGGCGGTCCAGGAAACGCGCGGCGGCGGCTCGCTCCTCGTCTTCGGATGCGGGCACGACTCCGTTTTCTGGGAGAAGGTCGACCGCCGCGGCCGTACCGTGTTTCTGGAAGACGATCCCGAATGGGCGGCACGGACACGCGCCCGGCTGCGGCGTTCGCAGGTGCATCTCGTTCATTACGGGACGCAGCGGCGTTTGTGGCGCGAGCTGCTCGACGACGAGGACAGGCTGGCGATGGAGCTGCCGGACGAGGTGCTTTCCCGGCATTGGGACGTGATCGTCGTCGATGCGCCCGCCGGCTTCGACGACACCACGCCGGGGCGGATGAAGAGCATCTATGCCGCCTCCCGCCTGGCAAGGCCCGGCACGCGCGTTTTCGTCCACGATTGCGAACGGCCGGTCGAGGATGCGTTCACGTCGAAATATCTCGGAAGGGAACGGATGTTCGTCGAACGCCGCGGCCGCGCCATTCTGAGAGGTTACTCGTTCTGACCCGCCCCCATACGCCATGAGCAGCGGTCCCGCCTCGCCTCGCGAAATCCTGCAGACTTTCGTCTTTCCTTACGAAAGCGCCGCGGACCGCGTCAGCCTCTATGCGCGCTGGCCGGATGGCGGGGTCAGCCTTGCGGATGCCGCGGGCGCGTTGCGCGTTCCGGCAGGGACGACGGTCGACTTCTCCACCTTCTTCAACTCCTTCAGCCACCGGAAATGGGGCCTGCTCACCGACATCGACGAGGTGCGTCTGGAGGTGACCGGCAATGGCCGCGCGCGCATCGTGATCGCGGCGATCGACGTCCATGGCGCGGCACTGCCGGTGGCCGAGCAGATTCGCACGCTCGACCTTTACGACGAGCCGATCGTCGTGACGGGTATCCGATCGATCCCGGGCGCGATGCTGTCGGTCAGCGTCACGGCGCAGGACGGCGACGTTCGGCTGGAACGGATGGCGTGGACCACCTCCCGGCCGGCGGAGAGACGCGTCGCCGTGGCCGTGGTCATCACCACCTTCCGGCGCGAGCGCGCCGCCCGGCAGGCGATGGGGAAATTCGTCGCGACGATCATTCCGGGCTCGCCGCGCGCGGACATCCATCTTTACGTCGTCGACAACGGCCGCAGCCTGGAGGCATCGCAATCGGACCGCGTCACGCTGATCCCCAACCCCAATCTCGGCGGTGCCGGAGGTTTTGCGCGCGGCCTGCTCGAGGCTCGCGACAGCGGCCGGTACACGCATGTCCTGTTCATGGACGACGATGCCGACTGCGAGCCCGAATCCGTCTGGAGGACGGCGGCGCTCGCCGCCTATCTGAAGGATGCGCGCGCGGCGGTGTCGGGCGCGATGCTCTATACGGAAACGCCGACCGTGCAGCACGAGAAGGGGGCGGTGTTCCGGCATAGCGGCAGTTTCGACAAGTTCCTCGAAGCCCTGCACAACGGCCGCGACCTCGCCACGGCGGGCGCCGTCGCGTCGAATGACGGGGCCGACGAGGCGAATTATGGCGCGTGGTGGTTCTTCGCCTTCCCGCTTGCCGCGGTCCGGACGCTGCCCTTTCCCTTTTTCGTGCGCGGAGACGACATCGACTTCGGCGTGGCGAACGGCTTTCCCGTCGTCACCCTGAACGGCATCGCGGCCTGGAGCGGCGGTTTCGACGGCAAGAGGACGCCGGCCACAGAATATCTGTCCGTGCGGGCGATGCTGGCGCTGACGCTTCTTCACGGCGACCGGCGCGCGGCTCGGCGCATCTTTCGCCGTGCCCGGCGCGGCGCGGTGAATTTCGGGCTGCGGCTGGACTACGCCTCGATGCAGGCGGTGCTGGAGGCGATCGAGATGGTGGCGCGCGGACCGCGGGCTTTCGCGCACGAGCCGCCGCCGCTCGAAACGCTTGGCCGGCTCAACGCGCTCCGCTCCGCCGAGACGATGAGCGGCGCCGATTTCGACGGTCTCTACACGCCGCGCCCGCCGAGGGGCTGGCGGGCGCTCGCCAGCCGGATGCTCGCGGGCGGCTATCTGCGTGGCCGCGAGCGAGGCGAGCGCCTGCCATACGCGCCGATCGCCGACGACATGCCCAAATGGTCTCTCCTGGCCCATGACCGGGTTGCCTACGGCGCGGGCCGCGACATTCTGGTCATGAAGCGCAGCCGCCGCAGGATGTTCGCGCTGTGGGGCCGCGCGTTGCGGCTTGCCCTGACCCTGGGATGGCAATTGCCCCGGCTCGGCCGGGCCTACAAGGACGAGGCCGACGCGTGCCGCAGCGAAGCCTACTGGCGCGCCCGCTTCACCGCCGACTCCTGAGGTCCTCCGAAATCGACGCCGCTTCGCGAGACGATCTCGGCGAGCCGCAGGTGCTTCCTGTCCAGGCTGGTGGCGCCGGCTTCGGGATGGGTCTCGGTGGCATGGTAGGAATGGAGAGCGGCCGCCTCCGGCCCGCCCAGATACCGCAGCAGGCCCGTATTCGCGAAGGTCTCGGGCAGGGGCGCATGGCGCAGGCCCGACCGGCGCAATTCCTCGTTGATGTAGTCCTGGTTCGCGGGCTGGTCGCGCTGGTAGCGCGCCTGGGTCCGCCCGTCGCGCAGATCGGCCGCCATCCGCCGGAAGAAGCTTGCCACCTCGGCCGACGGGCGGATCACCATCTGGCCGATATTGTAGTGCTCCGCGTCGTCCGGATATTCCCGCGCGAGAAGGATGTCCTGTCCGTCGAGGAGGGCGGCAAGCAAGTCGTCGAAGGGCCTGAGATAGACGATGTCCGCATCGCTCACCAGAAACGGCGCGTTCCCGGGCCCGGCGCGCTCGGCGATGAAAGCCAACTTGTTGACGACATGGGCGTCGAAGCCCGGGGTGCGGAAGTTTCCGTTGCCCCGCGCGGCGTCGGCGTGATCGACGATGACCACAAGCCGGTCGAGCGCGTCCAGCCGTTCGAGGGAGGGTGCGAGCCAGTTCTCGACCAGCGACCTGAAACGCGGAGTGACAGTCGAGAAGATCAGCATCGCGGGGTGCCGCCGTTCGCGGGAGGGTCAAACGTCATGGGCACCGCATCCTCTAACCCGGCACGCCGCCTTTCGCAATCGATGGCGGGTCCTGCGGCGGCGCGTGTCCGTCCCCGTCATCGACCTTGGATGAAGGCCCCAACCGGACAATTGTGGAACATCGCAAATCCTGCCATTGATATCCGGCATGCGGAAGCGGTTGCGCTGTTTCATCTGGCCACGGAAGGTTCGCCCTGGAGACGCATGAACACACGGACGAGCCGCGATGCCGCTCCCGATACGCGTCCTGAGCCTCGTAGACGCGGTGGAGCGGCGCAAGGCGGTCAATGCCGAGTTTGTTCGGCACGGGCTGCATTTCAGTTTTTTCGATGCGATCGACGGCCGCCGGATGGCGGATGCGGAGCTCGACCTCCACTATGACAGGGTGCGCAACGCCAGCGATTTCAAGCGTCCTCTGAGCCGGGAAGAGGTCGCCTGCGCGCTGGGCCACCGGGCCATCTGGCGACAGGTTGCCGAGGGTTCCGATCCTGTCGTGCTGGTTTGCGAGGACGATCTCGTGCTTGGTCCCGCCTTCGACGGTTTTCTCCGATCGGTGGCGGCGCACGCGGCTGTTTTCGAGCCTATGCTGGTCAAGCTCGACGGTACGCCGAGACGCGGCGAAGTGGTGGCCCGGCTGGCCGATGTCGACCTGGTGCTGACCCGACGGTTGCCCGGCCGCACCACCGGTTATCTTCTGGGAAGGGGTGCGGCAGCGGCGCTGTCGGCGCGGGAAGGAAAGATCAGCCGTCCGGTCGACATGGACCTCAAGCATTACTGGGAGCATGGCGTGCCGATCCTGCTTGCCCGGCCGCAACTCGTCTCCGTCCGGCCGAACACCGGAAGCGGCATGGAGCTGTCCCGCGCTGCCGCGAAGCCCGCGGGGCCGTGGCGTCGCCTGTCGGGAAACCTCCGCTATCAGTGGGCAATGGGCCTCGGCCGCCTGCGTTTCCCCTTACGAGTCGAGCGGATGGCGGTGCTCTACGACATGCGCAAACTGCTCGCGGGTTCGAAATGAAGCGCAGGAACCTCGTCGTCGTCCGGGCCGGCCGGACCTCGCTGCACGGGCGCTGGCTGGAGCGCCCCTATGCCGAGCGCAACTACGATCTTCTGGTGAGCTACTACGACGAGGAAGCCTTCAACGCCTTCGAGGCCGAGGACGGAGCGGTGGCCGTTCTGGTCGGCGGCGGAAAATGGGACGGGCTCCACCGGACGCTGACTGGGCTCGACATCGAGGCCTACGACTATTTCTGGCTGCCGGACGACGACATCGCCGCGACGGCCGCGGACGTGAACGCGATCTTCGATCTGTGCCGCGCCAACGGGCTCGCGATCGCCCAGCCGGCGCTGACGCGCGACAGCTATTTCTCGCATTTCATCTTCAGCCAGTGCCCCGGATTCCGGCTGCGCTACACCAACTATATCGAGATCATGGCGCCCTGCCTCAACCGGGAGATCCTGCTTCGGGCCTTGCCCCTGTTCCGCGACACGATGAGCGGGTTCGGGCTCGACTACATCTGGTGCCGGTGGCCGGAAAGCGGCGCTTTCCGGGTGGCGATCCTTGATACGGTCGCCGTGCATCACACCCGCCCCGTCGGCCAGGTGCTGAAAGCGGCGATGGCGGCGTCCGGACGCCCGGCTCCGGCCGTCGAGGAACAGCGGCTCAGGGAGCGGTTCGCCCTCGACGGGCGCACCGTGCCCCTGTCCTTCGCCGGCATCCTCGACAGCGGCGAGCCGGTGACCGGCCGGCTCGGAATGGGCATGCGGATGTGCCTGATCTGGTGGAAGGACCGCCACGCCTTCCGCGACAGGCGCGAGGCGTTGCGCGGCATCGCCAAGGTCGCCCGCAGGCAGATCGTCAAGCCGCTGGAGCTTTCGACGCTCGAGGCGCGCCGACCGCAGGATATGTAGGCTCAGCCGGACAGGTTCGCGGCAAAGGCCGGCATCTCGGCGCCGGTCTCGACACAGGCGAGGTAGGTCCTTGCCGTATCCAGCGCCTCGCGGACGGTCACGTCCATGTCCAGATAGCGATAGGTGCCGAGCCGGCCGACGAAGGTGATGCCGCGCCCGGCGCGGGCGAGAGCGATATAGTCGCCGAGCATCTGCTTTTCGGTCGCGAGGCGTATCGGATAGTAGGGGATGTCGTCCGGCCCGCATTCGCGCGGATGCTCCCTGTACAGCACCGACGCGTCGTGCCGTTCCCAGGGTGAGAAGTGCTTGTGCTCGGTGACGCGGGTCCATGGCACTTCGGGGTCGCCGTAGTTCATCACGGCGCAGCCCTGATAGTCCCCGTCGTGGACGAAACGGTGGAAGTCGAGCGTGCGGTAGCCGAGCCGGCCGAGGCAATGGTCGAACCAGCCATCGATCGGCCCGGCGTTGAAGACATGGTCGTAGCCGCCGGCATCCGCGCGGCGGACCGGGGTGCCGAGGCGAACCTCGATGTTCGGATGATCGAGCATCGCCTCCACGAGCTGCGTGTAGCCGTGCTGCGGCATGCCCTGGAAGCGGTGGGCGAAATAGTTGTCGTCGTAGTCGAAGCGCAGCGGAAGCCGCTTCAGGACCGAGGCGGGAAGCTTCGCCGGGTGGCGGCCCCACTGCTTCATCGTGTAGCCCTTGAAAAGCGCCTCGTAGAGCTCACGCCCGACGAAGCGCAGGGCCTGCTCCTCGAAGGTCCGTGGTTCGGCCGTAGAGGCCTCGCACCGTGCCGCGATGAAGGCGCGTGCCTCCTCGGGCCGCATCGCGGCGCCGAAGAACTGGTTGATGGTGTGCAGGTTGACGGGCAGCGAGAGCACCTGTCCCTGCGCCGTTATCTTGACGCGGTTGGTGTAGGGCATGAAGCGCGCGAAGCGGTTCACATAGGCCCACACCTCCTCATCGTCGGTATGAAAGATGTGCGGACCATAGACATGGACCATCACCCCGGTCCCGGCGTCCCGCTCGGTATGGCAGTTGCCGGCGACATGGGGCCGGGAATCGGCGACGGTGACGCGATGCCCGGCCTCTGCCAGCTCGCGGCCGATCACCGCGCCGGACAGGCCCGCCCCGACCAGCATGACGTCAGCGCATGTGATGCCGCGTCTCCTTCGTCACCCGGCCTCGCGCACCGTGCTGCAAGCGGCAGGCGGGCCCTCCCTACCGCGTGCAGGATATCTGCGGGCTGCCCCGGTTGTCGATGGGATGGAAGTGGCGGCCGGCCCTATTCGCCGTCGATCGCGAAGCGGATCGCCCGCTGGGCGGCGACGGCGCGGGCGGAGCCGTGGTCGAACCCGTCGAGGAGGTCGAAGCGGAAGTCGAGCCGCGTTCCGCCGCGTGCCTCGATCAGCGCGGCGAGGTCGCGCGCGTTGCCGACCATGCGGTTGCCTTCGACCCAGCGTCGTCGCAGCGCAGCGTCGTCGCCGCGCAGGTCCCAAGGCGAAAGCGTCTCCTCCTCCGAGCCGACCGTCAGCCGCAGGGGTACCAGGGTCTTCATCCCGGGCCTATCGGTCAGGAACGCTTCCATGTCACGCAGCGCCCTGCGGTCGTTCACCCACAGCGAGGGGCTGCTGGCGAAGTAGCGGGCGAAGCTGCCCGGCCGGGTCATCAGCGCGTGAAGCGTCATCAGGCCGCCGAGCGAATGGCCGAACAGGGTTGCAGTGCTCTCGTCGGCCGGAAAGCCGGCGCCGACCAGCGGCTTCACGTCCTTCTCGATCGTCTCGAGGAAGTCGTCGCCGCCGCCCAGCTCGGGCCACGGCTCGCCATTGGGCCGCTCCGGCATCACGTAGCGGTCGGAGTGGGGGGTGAAGTCGCGGGTGCGGCGTTCGATGGTGCCGTCGCCCGGCGCATAGCCGATCGCCACGATCATGGCCGGACGCAGCCCCGCCCGCCGCGCCGCCGGCGCGAGGCCGGCGGCGAGGTCCGTGAGCATGCCGAAGCTGTCGTCGCCGTCGAAGGCGTAGAGGACGGGAAAGCCGTTCAGTGGCACCGCGCCCGGCGGCTGCCACACGAGCACGCGCAGGCGCTCGCCGGTGACGGAGGAGACGATGTCGAGCTGCCGGGCGTCGCGGATCGCGACGGCGGCCGGCTCGCGCGGCTCTCCCGGCGGGGAGAAGGCTGCCGCGGAAGGCAGGAAGGCGAGCGGCGGCCGGCGCATGGGCCGCCGCCTCAGGACTTGGCGACCCAGACGATCGCCGGCTTCTCGCGCCAGGCGAAGCGGGCGAGATGATCGTCGATGACGAGCTGGGCGCGCTCCAGCCCTTCCGGCGATTGCGCGTCGCACTCGATGGTCAGCTCGCGCTCGTCGGCGCGCATGCGGCAATCGCCGAACGGGAAGTCGACGCGGGCGCTGGCGGGGTCGTACTCGACCGCCACCTTGTGCGCGAAATGCTTGCAGAGCTGCTGCAGGTATTTCGAGGCATTGCTGGTCTCGACGGTGGCTTGCGATCTCGGCATCGGCTGGCTCCGGAAAACTAGAACTGCGCGGTGAGCTTGAGGTTCACGTTACGCGGCGCGCCGTAGAAATTGAAGAACGCATCTATGCGTCGAAGTCCTGGACGTTCGAGCTGGCGACCTATCTCTTCCTGATATCGGTGTTCCTGGGCAGCGCCACCGGCTTCTGGGAACGCACGCATCTCAGCGTCGTGGAGCCCTCGGACGATAGCCTGGTCCAGCGCGGCCTTCGGCTTGTTGTCGACCTCATCTGCTTCGTCATCTGCGTCGTCCTGGTCTGGTTCGGTTACCGTTACGCCGTGGCCGGCCTGGGACGCATCTCGCCGTCGATGGGCTTCAAGATGGCGTTCGTCTACGCGTGGGTTCCCGCGACCTTCGCGCTTTCGGCCTACTTCATAGTGGTGCGCTGGCTTGGAGTTTCGAAATGATCCTGATGTTTGTCAGCTTCATGGTCATGGTGGTGGTCGGGGTGCCGATAGCCTTCGCGCTCATTGGCGCGACGCTCCTCGCGATCGCCTGGGAGGGCATGTCCCCGATCATCGTCAGTCAGATGATTGTCGAAGGGCTCCTGCCTTTCCCGATACTGGCGATTCCACTCTTCTATATGGTCGGGCTTGCCGCCAATCAGGGCGGTATGGTCGACACCCTGATTGCGCTCAGCATGCGATTCATCGGCCGCGTCAAAGGCTCGCTCGGTTATGTGAACATCCTGAGCAGCATGTTCTTCGGAGGTGTGTCCGGATCAAGCGCCGCCGACACCGCTTCGATCGGTGCGGTGATGATCCCGCAGATGGTGAAGCAGCGGTATCCGGTTCCGGTCGCTGTCGCGATCACGGCCTGTTCCTCGACCATGGGCAACATCATACCCCCAAGCATCCTGCTCGTCGTCTACGGTTCGTTCGGCAACCTCTCGGTCGCCGCGCTCTTCCTCGGCGGGATCATTCCCGGCATCATGCTCGGGCTCGGGCAGATGGCGCTCTGGCGCCTCCTCGTGAGCCGGTACGACCTGGATGAAACGGTTGGCGTGACCGGTATGGTGGACACGAACAACCGGAGCTTGCTCCAGGCCATCCTACTGATGGCGGTGCCTCTCATCATCCTCAGCGGCATCGTGTTCGGCGTCTTCACAGCCACCGAGAGCGCGGCGATCGCGCTCCTGTACATATTCCTTCTGCACATAACCTTCCGCACCATGAGCTTGCGCGACTATGTCAGGCTCTTCATGGACTCGGGCCGGTTCGTCGCGCTGCCGCTCATCATGACCGCCGCCGCCGCGTGCTTCGCGTGGATGTTCGCCTACTACGACGCTCCGGCCGAAGTGGCCCAGTACGTCAGCGGCGTGGCCGATAGTCCTCTCGCCGCCATCCTGATCGTGGTCGGCGTGTTCCTGGTGATCGGCATGGTAATCGACACGCTGCCGGCGATCATCATGTTCCTGCCGATCATCCAGGCGCTGGCGGCCGCGAACGGCATCGATCAGGTTCATATGGGCGTGATCGTGGTGCTGACCTGTGCAATCGGTCTCGTCACGCCTCCATTCGGTGTCTGCCTGCTGATCGCTACGCGCATCTCGAACGCGAGCGTTCTCAAGGTTCTGCCGATGACGCTGCTGTTCCTGACCGTGAGCTTGCTGGTCATTGCCCTCTGCATCCTGTTCCCGCAGCTCATCCTCTTCCTTCCCTCACTGCTCCTTTGAAGGACCTGAAATGCCTCGTGTGTTCGATCCAGATATCCAGATGTGTCCGGCGTCAGCACTGATGGGACCAAATCGGCTTAACTGAGAACGGAGGATTTCTGGTTCATCGTAGCCTTTCAAAGGAGCGAAGATGAGACAGAAATCCGGAACCGGGAAAGCGCCGGCAGAGCAGGTCATCAAAGACATCCGCCGCGCAACCCGCAAGCAATATTCGGCCGAGGAGAAGATCCGCATCGTGCTGGAGGGCTTGCGCGGCGAAGAGTCGATCGCGGCGCTGTGCCGGCGCGAGGGGATCGCGGAGAGCCTTTATTACACCTGGTCGAAGGAATTCCTGGAAGCCGGCAAGAAGCGGCTTGCCGGGGATACGGCGCGCGCCGCCACCAGCGACGAGGTGAAGGTTCTGCGCAAGGAGGCGCGCGATCTCAAGGAGGTCGTCGCCGAGCAGGCGCTGGAACTGCGGATTCTTAAAAAAAGCATGATTGCGGATGGGGGCGACGACGAATGAGATACCCCGCATCCGAGAAGCTGGAGATCATTCGGCTCGTCGAGCAGTCGCATCTGTCGGCGCGGCGCACGCTGCAAAAACTCGGTATTCCGCGCTCGACCTTCAATCGCTGGTATGACCGTTTCCTGGCCGGCGGTGTCGATGCGCTGGAGGATCGCAGGCCCCGGCCGAACCGGGTCTGGAACCGCATCCCCGAGGAGAAACGCGATCAGATCATTGAGCTGGCGTTGAACGAGCCGGAGCTGTCGCCACGGGAACTGGCGGTCACCTTCACCGACACGAGGGGCTACTTCGTCTCGGAATCCTCAGTCTATCGCCTGCTCAAGGCCCACGACCTGATCACCAGCCCCGCCTTCATCGTCATCAAGGCCGCCGATGAGTTCCACGACAAGACGACGGCGCCCAACCAGCTCTGGCAGACCGACTTTACCTACTTGAAGGTGATCGGCTGGGGGTGGTTCTACCTGTCGACCGTGCTCGACGACTTCTCTCGCTACATCATCGCCTGGAAGCTGTGCACCACGATGAAGGCCGAGGACGTCACCGACACGCTGACCATCGCGCTGCAGGCTTCTGGCTGCGACAGCGCCAGGGTGGTGCAGCGGCCGCGGCTGTTGTCCGACAACGGCCCCTCTTACGTCTCTTCCGACCTGGCCGCATGGCTATCCGACAAGGGCATGGAACATACGCGCGGGGCGCCCTGCCATCCTCAGACCCAAGGCAAGATCGAGCGATGGCACCAGACGTTGAAGAACCGCATCCTGCTCGAAAACTACTTCCTGCCGGGTGATCTCGAGCAGCAGGTCGCGGCGTTCGTCGATCACTACAACCACCGCCGCTACCACGAGAGCCTCGACAATCTCACCCCTGCCGACGTCTACTTCGGGCGCGGCGATATCATCACGCTGGAAAGGGAAAGGATCAAACGCAAAACCATCAAACAGCGCCGCTTGCTTCATCGAGATGCAGCGGCCTAATGTGACAAACCTGATGGACCAGAGCCTCCGTTAGCTCACGCCGCCTGTTGTCCCAAAAACCCTGACGACGGACAGAGACCGGGTGGGCGGATGGGCAAGTCGAGCCTCTGGTCGTCGCCGAGACGCCGGGACTTGTCTGCGTCGACGCGCGCAACGGCTTCGTGCAGCCTGTTCTCGACCGCTTCCGCGATGAGTTGATGTCGCGGGCGCGCCGGGCCGGCATATGCCGGCTTCAGATTCGCAATTCCCATCACTTCGCGGCGCTCTGGCCCGATCTCGAGCCTTTCGCCACCCGGGGGTTGGTCGCCTTCGCATGCGTCAATTCCAAGAAGCGCATGGCCGGCTGGAGCGGCGGCGCGGCGGTTCTCGGCACAACGCCATGGCCTTCGACGTTCCCCGCGAGGGCGCCATGCCGGTCATCTGGGACCAGTCGAGCAGCGTGCTCTCGCAGGGCGACATACTGCATGCCGGCCGGCAGGGCCGTGAACAGGATGTAAGCGTCGAGATACCGGGTTTCGGCGCCGCGCGCGTCGACGTGGCGTATGGCGGAAACTTCTCTGCCATACTGGAGGTCGTGCGGCTGCGCAGAAGCCTGCCCGTTTCCGCCTTGAGAGAACTTACCGACCTTGGCCTTGCGACCGTAGAGGCCGTGCGGAACACGGTTGCCATCGCCCATCCGAACGAGACGGAGCCCGCCATGCTCAAGGCGGCGATACTGGCCGAGGCCGGGACGGCGTCACGCCCCGCGCGCAACATCATGGTGAAGGAGCCGGGCTATTTCGACCGCTCGCCCTGCGGGACGGGGACGTCGGCGCGGATGGCGCTGGAGCATCGCCGGGGCAATCTCGGCCTCGGGGAGCCATACCGTCACGAATCCATCCTCGGCACGGTTTTCGAAGGCCGGCTGGTGACGGAAGCGGATGTCGGCGGCATTCCAGCCGTCATCCCCCAGATCACGGGGCGCGCATGGATCACCGGGGCTTGCGAGTTCGCTCTCGATCCCGGCGATCCCTTCCCCGCGGGCTTCAAATTCTGACGGGATAGCAAGACAGGAAGGAAGTCGGGATGCCTGGGCCTCAAGGATTCGACCGCGGATTGGCCAACTTTGGAGATCGCGACTTTGCCCGGTATCTGCGCCGGGCTTTCGCCCGTTCCGTCGGCATTTCCGACGAGATGCTGAACAGACCCGTCGTCGGCATCGCCGAGACCGGCTCCGGGTTCAACAACTGCCACCGCGCCATGCCCGAGCTGGTCGCGGCCGTGTCTCGCGGTGTGATCGCCGCCGGCGCGTTGCCGGTTCCCTTCCCGACGGTTTCCCTGAGCGACATCTTCCTCCAGCCCACCGGACTGATGTTCCGCAATCTGATGGCCATGGACACCGAGGAAATGGTGCGTGCCCAGCCCATGGACGCCGTCGTGCTGATCGGAGGGTGCGACAACACGGTTCCGGCGCAGATCATGGCCGCCGTGTCGGCCGGCATTCCGGCGGTGCAACTGGTGACAGGACCGATGTCGACAGGACGGCACAAAGGCGCGCGGCTGGGAGCATGCACGGATTGCCGTCTGTTCTGGTCGCGCTATCGCGCCGGCGACATCGATGCCGGGGAGATCGACCAGGTCGAGAGCCGCCTCGTCGTGACGACCGGGACCTGCGCGGTCATGGGCACCGCCAGCACCATGGCGTGCATCGCCGAGACCTTGGGAATGATGATTCCGGGCTCGGCGACCATACCGGCCGTGAATGCCGAACGCCTCGTCGCCGCCGAGGAAAGCGGCCGCCTGGCCGCGGAGCTCACGCGAAAGCCGATCCTTCCATCCTAGGTGATAACGCGCGAGTCGATCGAGAATGCTTTCCGGGTGACGGCCGCGATCGGCGGCTCGACCAACTGCATCATGCATCTTGCGGCCATCGGCGGTCGCCTGGGGATCCGGATTCCGGACGAGCGGCTGAACGAGATCTTGCGTCGCCTGGAAGGGTTCGCCAGGACGAAGGTCGCAACCCGCGGCTATCAGGCGCTCTACGAAAGATCGGTCATGCAGGCACCGGCGGGATGCGACTTCGACTTTCTTGTCCAGGTGACCGACTCTTAGCTTCGCAACCACATGCGGATTGAAGCGAACTGGACGGATGCGAGGACGTTGTCGTCTCGGTTGTCATAGCGGGCGACGAGGGCCAGGAAGTGCTTGAGTTTGCTGAAGAAACGCTCGACGCCTTGGCATCGCCCATCCCGACCTCCGTCTCCTGCTCATTCGTCTGGTTCTCCCTTGTCGCCGGAAGGGAGGTAGCGCAGGCGCGCGAGCGCCCCGACGGAAAGCGGCCTCGTCGGCCAGCGGGCGATCCGCGGCCGGAAATCGCCGGGGGAGGGGACTGCGCCGGCGATGTCGGCGGCGTTGGCGGCGCAGAACCGGCCCTGGCATCTGCCCATGCCGAAACGCGCGACGAGCTTCGCCTCGCGCGCGGAAACGCCGGGCGGCAGGTCGGCGACCCGCCGTCCCTCGCAGCGGCACAGCATCGTTTCCGCCGGCAGCGGACGGCGCGGCGAGGCAAACAGCGCAGCCAGATCGGCCTGGACCCGCCGGGCGGAGTCCAGCCCGCGCGGCGCTGCGTCGCCGTCGGCGCGCAGGCCCAGCGACCGCGCGAGCGCGACGGCGGCCCGCCGCCCGTCGAGCACGGCCGCATCGGCGCCCAGCACCTCGCGTTGGTCACCCGCCCCCATGATCGGATAGGGCGCCTCGAAGCCGTCCGTCCGGTCGCGATCCGTCGCCACGCCGTCATGGACGACGAGGGTATCGACGGCATAGGCCGTCTCGCCCGCGCCCCGGGCGACCGTCACCCTCAGCCCGCCCTCCTCCTCCACCGCGCGCACCACCTGCGCCCCGGTCAGATAGGGCACGCGGGCAGCCGCGATGCGCCTCGCATAGGAAAGCGCCTCAAGCACATGCGGCGGCGACAGGAGCAGGCGCGACCCGGCGGCGATCCTGGCGAAGGGCCTGCCTTTCTCCAGCACGGCGACCGGCGGGCGACCCGAGGCGCAAAGCTGCGCCGCCAGGGCGAGCAGCAGCGGGCCGGAGCCGGCGATCAGCGTCCTGCCCGATGGCGGCCTGCCGCTCTCCTTCAGCAGCACCTGCATGCCCCCCGCCGTCATCACGCCGGGAAGCTCCCAGCCCGGAAAGGGAACGACGCGTTCGATGCCGCCCAGCGCCAGCACCGCTCCCTGCGGCTTCACGGCGAGCACCTCGCCTTTGGCCCGGTCGTCGAGAAGCATGAAGCCGTGGCCGTCGATCCCGGCGAACACCGTCGACGAGGCGACCGTGACGCGCTCGCCGAGGTCCGCCAGTTCCCCGGCAAGGCGTTGCCAGGCGCGCCGGTGGCGCTTGGGCCGCCACACCGGCGGCACGTCCTCGTTCGCCGGTTGCCGGTGGACCGCGCCGCCGAGGCGATCCCGCTGCTCGACCAGTAGCACATCCGCCCCGGCGCCCGCCAGCGTCACCGCCGCGCTGACGCCGGCGGGCCCGCCGCCGCAGACAACGATAAGGGGCCGTTCAGGCATCGCCGCCGTCCTTCTTCCACGACAGCACCGGCGACAATTCCATGCCGGCGCGGGCGGGCGTGATGCATGCCTCCAGGATCGCGCCGTCCCGGCTTCTGACCAGACAGGCCTGGCATGCGCCGATGCCGCAGAAGACCCGCGCCCGCGCCGGGCCGGCCGTCGGCTGGCCGAGCTCGCGGATGCCGGCGCGAAGCAGGGCGGCCGCGACCGTCTCGCCCTTGCCGAACTCGATCGTGCGATCGCACCACAGGAACGCGCTCATGCCGCGACCCCGCCGTTGTCCAGCCGCGCCGGTGAAAACATGTCGAGGTCGAGCGGAGGCGGCCGGCCGAGCGCGAGCTCCGCCACAGCCATGCCCATCAGGGGCCCCAGGCAGATGCCGTCCCCTTCGAAACCCGTCGCGACGATCACCCCTTCCAGCGCCGGAAACGGCCCGATGATGGGCAGGCCGTCGATGGTGGCCGTGCGGATGCCCGCGAAGGTCCGGATGACGAGGCAGTGCTCGACGGCGGGATAGAGATCGATCGCCTCGCGCAGGATGGCGGAGATCACCTCGGCATCCGTCCGCCTGTCGTCGTTGCCGGTCTCGCGGCTGCCGCCGATCAGCAATTGCCCGGTCATCAGCGGGTCGAGCACCAGTCCGATATGCGGCTTGTCGAGGCGCACCGCGCGCTTGGCCGCGAGGTAGCTCGCCGAGATGATATGCCCCGGCAGGGCAGGGCCGGATGCGACCAGCCGGTCGGTGATGATGATCTGGCCCTTGCGCGGCAGCAGCGCGGCGATGGGAAGGAGGGAGCGGCATTCGAGGCCCGCCGCGACGACGATGCGGTCCGCCTCGACCACGCCCTCGGCGGTCCTCACGCCCGTCGCCCTTCCATTGCGCGTTTCGATCGCCAGCGCGGGCCTGTTCCGGTGCACCGTCGCGCCGGAGAGTTGCAGCAGGCGGTGCGTGATCTCGTAGCCGAGGGCGTGGCCGTCGCCATGGACGAGCGTGCCGCCGGCGATGCTCGACCCGAGCGCGGGCACCAGATCGTGCAGTTCCCGCGCCGTCAGCAGCTTGGCGTCCTCGCCCGCGTCCCGCAGGTCCTGCGTATGTCTGGCGACGAGTTCCATCTCCTCGTCGCCGCGCGCGATCAGGAAGTTCGGGCGGGGATGATAGAGGCCGGAAAACGTCCCCTCGCGCGCCAGCGTCTCGTAGAACGCCCTTGCCTTCCGCGCCACCGCCATCATCGGGCCCGGCCGCTTGGTGGAGACGCAGATCGCGCCGTCGGAGGCGCCGGTGGCGCCAGCGGCCGGTGCCTCACCCTCCAGCACGATGACGTCCGCACCCGCCCGGGAGAGATGGAAGGCGGCGGAAGCACCGACGATCCCGGCTCCGACGACGACCGCTCTGGTGTGGCGTGGCGAATGCATCATCGGATTATCATCGCTCCCCTTTCCCCTGTCGATCACAATCACGCCGGGGATGAGATTCGCAACTCCGTTTCGGCGCGCCTTGCAACCATTCCGCGCGCTCAGCACCGTTTTCTCCGGCGGGCGGCCGGAAAGCCATTGAACCGCCACCGGGCTGCGTGTAGTGCTGTATTCAGGTAAGCATTCAGTTTGGCGCTCTTGACGGGAATCTATCGTGACAGGGACGAACACCAGCTTGACCACCATGAACGGCGCGCAGGTGATCCTGAAGATGCTGGAGCTTCATGGCGTGCGGCATGTCTTCGGCCTGCCGGGCGAGACGACGATCGGCTGGTACAAGCATTGGCAAGAGAATTCGGATATCGAGTATATCCTGACGCGCGACGAGCGCACGGCCTCGTTCGCGGCGGAGGCCTATGCCAAGATCACCGGCCGCCCCAGTGTGCTCGAAGCGCCCAGCCCCGGCGTCACGCATTGCTCGCCCGGCATCACCGAAGCCTATCTCAGCTCGGTGCCGGTCATCTATTTCAGCTCCGACATCCCGATCAACCAGGACAAGAAGCACGGGCTCACCGGGGTCGACCAGACCGCCCTCTATGCCAGCATCTGCAAGGAATCCTTCGTTCTGACCAATGTGAAGGAGATTCCGTTCCTGATGCGCCGCGCCTTCCGCGTCGCCACCTCCGGCAAGCCGGGCCCGGTCCACATCCGCGTGCCGATCAACATATTCCATGACGAGGCGGAGATTTCCGACCTCTATGCCGATCCCGACTACCAGGTCTATCCCGCGCACCGTCCGGTGGCCGACCACGGCAGGATCCGCAAGGCCATCGACATACTGCTTGCCGCGAAGAAGCCGGTCATCGTCTGCGGGCAAGGCGCGCTGATCTCGCAGGCTTCGGACGTCGTCCAGAAACTGGCCGAGCTGCTGCAGATCCCCGTCGGCACCACGACGCCTGGAAAGGGCACGATCCCGGAAACCCATCCGCTGTCGCTCAGGGTGATCGGCGCGCGCGGCGGCATGGAACATTCCAACCGCTATGTCTATGAGGCCGACACAGTGTTCTTCGTCGGCACCAACACCGATTCCAGCGGCACGGATCACTGGAAGCTCTACGGCGATCCGGCCGGAAAGACCTTCCTGCATCTCGACATCGCCGAGGCCCATGTCGGCAACAATTTCCCGCTCAAGGTGGGAATGGTCGGCGACGCGCGGGCCAGCCTCGAATATATGATCGAGCTGATCGAACGGGAGCATCCGAAGCTGAAGCGCGAGCCCGTCGATCTCAATCCCATGAAGCGTACCGCGCTCGATGCAGTGTTCAACTCGAACATCCCGATGCCCGACGGCGTCGTCTCGCCGGTGAAGCTGACGCAGGTGCTGGACAGGCTGCTGCCCGACGAGGCCGTCGTCACGGCCGAGCCGGGGGTCAGCGCCATCTTCCCGTCGGCGCTGCTGACGCTGAGAACGGCCGGGCGGCGCTACATCACCAACTATTCGATGGGCTCGCTGGGCTATTCGGTGCCGGCCGGCATTGGCGCGTCCTTCGCCAATGACGGCCCGGTGATCTCCTTCACCGGCGACGGATCGCTGGCTTTCGTGCTGGGGGATTTCGAAACCATCCGCCGCAGCGGAAAGAACGTCACGGTGATCCTGACCCGCAACGACACTTATGGCTGGATTCGCGGCGAGGCGGTGCTGCTCGACGATGTCGACGTCCCCTGGACCACCGATTTCGGCGCCGTCGACTATCTCAAGGTCGCCGAGGGTTTTGGCTTCCGCACGGCCCGGATCACCTGCGAAGACGAGATAGAGACGATCCTGAAGAGCGCGATCGAGCACCAGGGTGCGGACTTCATCGAGATCATGGTGCCCTCGCAGGACAAGATCATCCCCTTCGTCCCGGCATGGGTGCGGGTCGCCAAGGAACGGAACCTCCCCTACTACAGTTGAGGCCGGCCTGCGCCCTCTCGATCACGCTTCCGCGAATGCCGCTCGCGTGCGTTTCGGCAGGAGGGCCGCGAGGCTGAGCCCCCGCGCGAGCAGAAACAGGTGCAGCGCGCCCCACAGGCCGGCATTGCCGAATGCGGGCACCAGAAGCGCCAGCGCGGCGATGAAGACGGCGAAGGAGGCGAGCATCATGTTGCGCAGGTCGCGCGACCATGTCGCGCCGATGAACACCCCGTCCATCTGGAAGGCGAGCACGCCGCTGACGGCGGTGAACGCCGCCCATGGCAGGTAGGCCGCCGCCAGGTCGCGCACGTCGGGCGAGGTGGTCATAGCCGCGATCAGCAGGTCGCCCCTGACGAGGAACAGGCCCGTCAAAAGGGTCGAGACGGCAAAGCCCCAGATCGCCGCGAGCTTCACCGCCCTGACGAAGGCGGCGCGGTGGCGCGCGCCTATGGCGCGGCCGGCGAGCTGTTCGGCGGCCGCCGCGAAACCGTCGAGGAAATAACCGGCAAGGACGAAGAAGTTCAGCAGCACGGCGTTCGCCGCCAGCGTCAGCGTGCCGAGCTGGGCGCCCTGCCGGGCCACCAGCGCGAAGGCTCCCAACAGCACGAAGGACCGGATCATGATATCGCGGTTGATCGCGAACATCACCTTCAGCGCCGCGACGTTGCGCAGCGCGCCCGCGGCGAGCGGCGGAAGGCCACGAAAGCGCAGGACGAGCAGCAGAAGGCTTGTGGCGGCGGCGAGCCCCTCGGCGACGACGGCGGCCCAGGCGACGCCGGCGATGCCCCAGCCCGCCCACAGTCCGAGCGAGATCGACAGCACGATGTTGGCGACGTTGATGACGAGTTGCAGGGCGAGGCCGAAGCGGGCCTCCCCGCGCCCGAGCAGGTAGCCGAGGACTGCGTAGTTGGTGAGCGCGAACGGCGTCGACAGCAGCCGGATCGTCACATAGGCCGCCATCGCCTCCGTCACCGCGGGCTCGGCGGCGAGGAAATATGCCCCGGCCAGCGCGACCAGCGGCGCCCCGACGGCCAGCAGCAGGCCGGCCACGCAGGCGATGGCGAACGCCCGCCAGAACACCGCCTGCTCCTCGGGCGTGTCACCACGCCCGAACGCCTGCGCGACCAGCCCCGTCGTGCCGGTGCGCAGGAAGTTGAAGGTGAAGAAGACCAGGTCGAACATCACCGCGCCGGCGGCCAGCCCGCCGAGCAGGGGCGCATCGCCCAGCCTGCCGATCACGGCGGTATTGACGATGCCGATCATCGGCGTCGTCATGTAGGCGAGCATCATCGGCAGGGCGATGGAGAGGACGACCCTGTTGTCGACCTGGAACGGACGCGGCGTCCGGCTGGCGTCGTCGGAGGACAAGATTCGTCTATCTGCGCCGGTTCGGGATATGCGGGAAGGTGTTCACCATATGCTCCTGTCTGTCCCCGTGACGGACTCCAGCACCCTCTCGTCGTGCCCGATGATCTCCTGCCGGTCAAGCCCGGGAACCGCCGGAAATTCCCGGGACGGGCCGAGCGGCGCCGGCGGTCGCGCTTTCGGCGGAAATCCTCGTGATCGGGGCTTGTGGCAACCGCAACCTTCAGCCAGATTGCGATGATGGAACCATCGCCCCTGGCCGCACCGCGCGGCACCGTAGCCGAGCTCGGCGTCGGCATACTGATGCTCGACACCCACTTCCGCCGTTTGCCGGGAGAGATCGGCAACGGGCGTACCTGGTCGTTCCCGGTCCAGTTCAAGGTGGTGAAGGGAGCCAGTCCGCGGCGCGTGGTGGAGGAGGGGGATCCGGCCCTGCTGCAGCCATTCATCGACGCCGCCCTCGAACTGGTCGATCTCGGCGTCGGCGCGATATCGACCAGCTGCGGGTTCCTCGCCCTGTTCCAGCGCGAATTGCAGGAGGCGCTGCCGGTGACGGTGGCGACGAGCAGCCTGTTGCAGGTGCCTTTCGCCAAGTCGATGCTGCCGCGCGGCAAGCGCGTGGGCATCCTCACCTTCGATGCCGGGAATCTGGGCGCGCGCCATCTGGCCGCCGTCGGCGTCGACGTCGATACGCCGGTCGAAGGCATGCCCGTGGACAGCCATTTCAGGCGGGTCTATGGCGATTCGGGCGTGGATCCGGACTTTCCGAGGCTCGAGGCGGAAATCCTCGCCGCGGCCGAACGGCTTCTCACGCGTCACGGCGACATCGGCGCCCTGGTGCTCGAATGCACCAACATGCCGCCGCACGCAGCCGCGCTCTCCAGGCGGTTCGGGCTGCCCGTCTACGACATCGTCGGGCTGATCGAATGGCTGATGCGCGGCGCGCTGCCCCCGCCGTTCCGGCCCGCCTGATCCTCAGAGGAACTTCGTCGGGCGCGCGGCGCCGTAGAACGTATTGATCAGCGTGTTGATGTCGAACACCGGCAATCCCGATATCCGCGCGATCGAATGCGAGAACGGGCACATGTTGGTGCACTCGAGGACGATCGCGCCGGCATCTGGATGCTCGTCCATGAACTCCTCGGTCATCTCGCTCATTTCGCGGTCGAGGATGTCGGTGTCCAGCTCCAGGCTGTTGCCGATATAGACCCTCGGGAAGACCGCGTCGTGCCGCATGCCCTTCACGCGGACGTTCGCCGTCCCGGCGGACCAGCCCGCGCCGTTGAAATGCCGCTCGTTTATGTTCTCGGCGCGCTCGGTGAAAACGCCGATGGGCTTTTGCGGATTGAGCATGGTGCGCACCAGCGGCACCTGCAGCAGCGCCGAGGTGAAGACAGGTATTCCGACGGAGGCGGCCAGTTCCTTCTGGAAGGGGGCCAGGAAGCCGCAGCTGGTCGTGATGCCCATCACGCCGTCCTTCTCAAGTTCCCGCGCGGCCTCGATGAAGGGCGTGAGCAGTTCCGGCGACGGCTCGACCCCCATGATGCGGTCCGGGGTCGCGCCCGTCACCTTCTTGTAGCGGACCGGGAATCGGTAGGAAGCGGCGTTCCCGATGTCTCCCGGCGGACGCGGAAAGCGCGTGTCCAGCATCAGGACGCCGATGACCTGCTCGTAATTGGTGAAGCCGCCCGTCAATTTCATTTCATGCCCCGTCAGGTAAGAAAAACTCGCGGCGCCAGCGATGCATGGAACCAGTGCACGAACGGTTCGATCGAGAAGACCGGCAAGCCGGTCGCCTTGCGTATGTCCGCGGCGTAGGGCACCATGTTGGTGCATTCCAGCACGATCGCGCCGAGGTTCGGGTTGGCGGCCTGAAGCGCCAGGGCGGCCTCGACATTGTCCTGCCGGGCGGCCTCGACATCGAGCTCCAACTCGTTGCCGATGATCACCCGCGTGAACTCGCGCAACCCTTCAGTGGTGCCGACCGGCGTGCCCTGCGGGACGCCGGCCTTTTCGAGGTGCAGCGGGGTGAGCGTGGACCCCGAGATCGTCAGGATGCCCGCGCGCCTGCCGTGCGGCAGAAGGCTGTTGACCATCGCTACCTGCATCAGCGACGACGTAAGGACGGGAACGGGCACGGCTCTCGAGATTTGCTCCTGGAAGAGCGAAAGGAAGCCGCAATTGGTGGTGATCCCGTCGACCCCGTCGGCCACCAGCTCCCTGGCGGCATCGATGAACGTGTCGAGAAGCCCGGCCGCGTTCTGGCGCACCACGCGGTCGGGCGAAGCGCCGCGCACGACCTTGTAGTGCACCGGAAACGGCCAGGTGAGCCCATTCCCCATATCGCCCGGGATGCGCGGAAACCGGGCTTCCAGCATCAGGATGCCTATGGACAGGCCGTGCAGGGGCTTGCCGTTCCTGTCTCTCATCGTTCTAGTCACCTTCGCCGAAACGTCGCGAGAAAAGCTCGTCCGGTCCCGCGACATAGATGCTGGAATAACCCTCGCGAACCACGGTGACGATCTGGTCCATACGTCTGAAGATGTGGTTGCGCATCAGTTCTCCCGCTCGCTCGATGTCGCGGGCCTCCAGCGCCTCCATGATGAGGCGGTGCTCACTCTTGGTCTGCTTGACCCGCTTCGACATGTCGATCCAGCGTATGAAGCGGATGCGCTCGTTGATCAGGTTGAGCAGGTTGGCGGCCTCGTCGTTCTTGCCGAGCCGGGCGACCGCGAGATGGAACGCCTCGTCGGCGGCGGTGGTTTCGCCGATCGTCAGGCCCTCATGGGCGAGCCCGGCGGCGTACTCCCCGTTCTTGAGGCGCTCGATCTCGTCGTCCGTCGCCCGCTCGCACGCCCTGCGGATGGCGGCTTCCTCCAGCGTGGCGCGCAGCTCGTAAAGTTCGTAGATGGTCCGGACGTCGAGCTCTCGGCAGAAGAAGCCCTTGCCCGGCTGGCTGGAGATCAGCTGCTCTGCGACCAGCCTGTTCAGGGCCTCGCGCAGCGGGGTTCTGCTTGCATTGAGCTTCTTCGCCAGCTCGGCCTCGTTTATCCTTTCGCCCGGCCGTATGCGAAAGTTGACCGCCATCTTCTTCAACTCGGAGTAGAGGGCCTCCACCCTTCCTTCTCCCCTGCGATTGCCTTCTTTCAAGCTGGAATACCTCGTGTTTTCGGCATGACGCCGGCGTTCTGCCTCAATACGATCGGCTGGCCTCGGCATCCGGCGCGGGACGGTGGGAGCGAAATTCAGTTCAAAGGGCAGCGCGTCATCGGCGATCTGGGCCCAGTCTATTACCGCCTGTGACGCATGGCCGTGTCAATCTTCCGAGACGGTATCGCCCTCCACATTCAGCAGGGTTTCCTGTGGCAGGCCCGCGGCGAGGATCTGCCCCGCCAGGCCCGATATGATGGGGATACGGCACATGATCGCCCCTTGCACGACCGACGGGTCCGGCAGGTCTTCCGTGATCATCGCCACGGGATGCGTGCCGTGCTGGAAAAGCTGGTAGATGAACCTCCAGGCCCCGGCCGAGCCTTTGGTCGAACCGACGACCAGCACGGAGCCGGCTATCGACTTGCCGAAAAGGTCGGAGCTTTCCTCCACGACATTGCCGCTGCGGATGTCGAGATCGCCGAGAAACGACAGCGTGGTTCCGCTCAGCAGCGCCGGGCCCGAGGCTGTCGCCCTGACGATGGCGCGGCCGGTCCAGGAGCGTCCCATCTAGAACCTCGGCCTGTAGTCGCCGGTGACGGCGAAATCGACCACGTCCCTGGCGGTGCCGAGCAGGGTCGGGCACTGGATCATGCTTCGGACATAGTGGGCCTGCTTGGCGGAATCGACCATGACGGTGCGCAGCCTCGGCGCCTCGACGCCGAGCTTCGGGTCGGGCGACACGGTACGGGCGAAGTGGCAGGACATCGGGCAGGTGTCGGTGATGATCTTCGCGCCCGAGGCCAGGATCGGTTGCAGCAGTCCCGATTCGGCGGCCATTTGCCGGACCACCCGGCTCGTCGTGACCCACAGCTCGATGCCCTCGCGCAGTTTCCTGCCCGCGAGCAACTGGGAATAGTCGCGCATTTCGTTGTAGGACGCGTGCGGGCAGCCGAGGTGGATGAGGTCGACGTCCTGCGGATCGCCGGCCGAGAAGCGGTCATAGATGTCCCTGATGTCGGCGAGCGTGACGTGGATTTCATCCAGCGCCGCATCGGCCACCGCCGTCGCTTCGTAGGGCGGCGTGACGCCGGGGACGATGAACATCGAGATGCCGCCCGAGGTCGCCTGCCCGACGCCGAGGGCGTCCATCTCGTCCAGCGTGGGCCTTCTTGCGAGACCGCTTATGAAAGGTACGCCGTTCCTGACACGCTCTCCGATGACGTAGCCGAGCACGGTGAAGTCGGTGGTCCCGTCAAGCGCGGCATCGACGACGATCCTGTGCGTCGGCCGGCGGTTCTCGTCGAGATGCAGGCCGAAGCGCGGATAGCGGCCGGTGATGCCGGCATAGGTGGCGAAGTAGCCGTCGCGGTTGGCGCGCGCGCCGAGCACCGAATTGGCGAAGGCCGTCACGCCGCTTTCGATCGAAGCGATGTGCATGTTCCAGGTCGGCCAGTGCCCGGCCCAGTAGGGGGTGCAGGTGTAGCAGCCCGAGCTGCCCATCTTGCGATGCGCGGCTTCCGAGCGCTTCTGAAGCGCCGCGAGCGTTTTCGGCGCGCCGGTCTGCATCCAGTTACCGACGTCGGCGTTGATGATGTTGGTCGAGACGGGGACGCGCATGTTCGCGCCGCTCGCGCTCAGGCTCTCGATCAGCTCGACGTCGCCCTTGTAGAGCGCCATGCCCGGATGGACATGGGCATAGCCGATATCGACCATGTCGGCCGCGTCGAACGCTTCCCCGAGCTGGACCAGGGCGGCCATCGCCGTGGCGGAGGCCTCCCCGTCGATGCCGTCCAGCAATGCCTTGTCCCGATCGGTCAGGTACATTCAGCTGCCTATGCGCAAGGGATTTCCGATTTGCCGCAACGCGGCGAGGATACTCGGCGCGACGATGCGGCTGGTGCGATTGTTCTCCGGCGAAGGGAAATTGTGCGAGGTCAGCTCCAGCACGACGGCGGGCGAGCGGACGTGGATCGTGTGCTGGGCGCCGGGCAGCCTTCCGTCGGCGGAAATGTCGATCATGGTCCTGTCGAGGCCGACGCCGGCAAGGCTCAGCGAGACCGCGACGTTGAAATGCCTCGGGAAATGCCGCGCAGCCTCGCGCGCGGTGCCCTTGAACACCGGGACGCACGCATTTTCGGCGGCGGCGAGGTCGATGCCGTTGTCGCGAATGTAGGCTTCGTGGGCGAGCGAGCGGGGCAGGATCTTCGACACCAGCTTCACTTCGTCGATCCCCGCCTCGCGCGCGGAGCGCAGCAGATCGAGCCCCGGCAGCGTGCCGCTGGCGATATGCAGCGTGCCGCCGCTCTGCGTGGCGAGATCGATGAGGTCGAGATTCTCCGCCAGCGCCCCGACACTGACGGCGATCACCGTGCACCCCGCCTTCAGGCCGGGTTCGACGATCTCGCGAAAGCTGTCATAGGTGCCGGATTCGACGATGATGTCCGCGTGGTCCGGCGCCTCGGCCGCGGAGACCACGGGAACGTCGAAGCCGAGCCTGCCGAGCTTCTCGCGGGCCTTTTCCCTGTTCCGTGCGGCGACGGCTGCGATCTCCAGCGTGCCGGCCTCGTCCTTCGCGACATAGCCCGCGATCTGGCGGCCGATATTGCCGAAGCCGGCTATGACGAATCGCGTCTTGCGGCTCATTCGAGCAGTTCCAGCCTGTAGCGCGCCAGCATGTCCGGGTCGGGAACGACCCCGAGGCCGGGCCCGGTCGGAATATGGACGAGGCCGTTTCGCACCGGGAACGGCTCCGTGGCGAGGTCGGCCTCGGCGTAATAGGTCGACATGTAGAACTCGCAGCCGAGAATGAGGTCGGGTACCGCCGCCATGAGATGCGCGCCCGCCGCATGGGCGATCGAGGTCTCGAACATGCAGCCGCCATAGACCTCTATGCCGGCGGCGCGGGCGATCGCGGCCACTTCGAGCGCGCGCCTTATGCCTCCCGCCTTCGCGAGCTTGAGCGCGAAGATGTCGGCGATGCGCGCCTGGGCGCCCCGCAAAGCCTCCCTGGGATCGAAGATGGATTCGTCGGCCATGATGGGGACGTCGACGGCGCGGGTGATCTCGGCCATGGCCTCGCGCTCGTACATCTTGACCGGCTGCTCGACGAAGGTGGGCTTGAAGCGCTCCAGATCCCTCACCCTGCGGATGGCGTCATAGGCGGGCAGGCCCTGATTGTAGTCGATGCGCAGGCTTGCTTCCTCTCCGTACAGCTCCCGCAGCCTTTCAAGCCGCATGACGTCGAACGAATGTTCGGCGAAGCCGGTCTTCAGCTTGAACAGCCGCACGCCGTCGGCCCACAGGACGGCGATGTCCTCGAGGTCCTTTCCGAAATCCGGATTGGCGATCGAGAAGCTCATGGGGATCGCGTCCCGTTGCCGGCCGCCGACGAGCTCGGCGATCGAGAGGCCGACCGCCTGTCCGGTGATGTCGAGCAGGGCGCACTCCAGCGCCGCCTTGGCCTCGTTGTGGCCGACGAGCACCTTGCCGGCCCTGTTCATCAGCACCTCGACCTGGATCGGGTCCTGCCCGATCAGGTGGGGACGCAGGTGAACGTGCAGCGCTGCGGCGTTGGCCTCGACCGTCCCCGTGAAGACCGGCCATGGCGAGGCTTCGCCCCAGCCCGTTATGCCGGTGTCGGTCGTCAGTTCGAGGAGCACGGCATTGATGCCGGAAACGTCCCCGGAACCGTGGGAATGCACCGCCTTGGCCGGCACGCTCACCGTATGGACGCGGACGGAAACGATCTTGTGGTCGGACATTCAGGCGATCCATTCACTCGCGGAGCGGGCACGGGCCGCTGGCATGTTGACATTCATATTCTGGTCAGTATACCGATAAAGATACACCGTCAAGCTGCCCCTTAGGCTGCTGCAGAGCTTGGGGTTCTGGCCGCGAAACCGGCGCACCGGAACGGAGGGAGCATACGGATGAACATGCAGGCGCCGGTCACCGAGGCATTGGCCGAATTCATCGCGACCATGACCCCCGCAAGATTGCCGCAGCCTGTTCGCGAATATGCGCGGCGTATCATCTTCGACGGCATCGGCACCCTGGCATCGGCCACTCATCCGGCCGTAACCGCTTCCGCCGGGATGGGCAGATTCGCGGAGGCTCATGGCGGCGGCGGCCCCGCCACGCTGGTCGGCCGCGGGCGCACGGTCGACGTCGTCAGCGCCGTGTTCGCCAACGGGACGCTCGGCTATGCCTCGGATTTCGAGCCGCATCACCCCGAGGCCATTCTTCATCCCGTCGCGGTGATGGTGCCCACCTCGCTGGCGCTTGCGCAGATGTGCGGCCGGTCGGGCCTCGACATGTCGACGGCGGTTGTGGTCGGTTGCGAGGTGACCTATCGTGTCTCGATGGCGTTGAACCCGCGCGAACTTTACGATCTCGGTTTTCACCCTTCTGCGATTGCCGGAACCTTCGGCGCGTGCGCGGCCGCTGCCTTGCTGCTGAAGCTCGACAAGGAGCAATGCGTCCGCGCGCTCGGGCTGGCGGCGTTGCAGACGTCCGGCCTGCTGGCGTGGCAGGATGATCCCCGCGAGGACGCGCGCCCGTTCCAGATGGGCATGGCGGCCCGCAACGGGGTGACGGCGGCGCTGTTGGCGCGGCAGGGTTTCGGTGCGCCTTCGCGGATATTCGACGGCGGCCACACCGTCCTGAAAGCCTACAGCCGGGTCGCGAGCACCGAACCGCTGACCTCCGGCTTGGGCGAGGTCTGGGACGGGTTGATGGAGCTCGCCGTCAAGCCCTACCCCTGCGTCTCGTTCCTGCATCCGGCGCTCGACGCGCTGGAGGCCCTGCTCGACCGCGAAGCGCTGGTGTCCGGCCAGATCGCGGGGATCGATCTCCGATTCCCGAATGCCGGCGCGCATTGCGTGGACGACAACCCGCTCAAGGGGCACTGCGCCCAGTACATCCTGCCGATCCGCGCCGCCATCGGGCGGCTTTCCTATCTCGATCTCTTCATCGACCGGAGGGAGCAGGAGGCGGAGGTGGCGCGCCTTGCCGCGGCAACCACGGTCACGCGCGACTTCGGCGAGTTCGACGCAGCCTTCCCGAATTTCTACATCGGCGAGGTCTCGCTGCGCCTGAAGGACGGAAGTCTCCTCAAGGAGCGGAGGGACGTGGCCAGAGGCTATCCTGAAGTTCCCCTCTCTGACGAGGAAATCCGGTTGAAATTCGATTCCGTCGTGTCGGAGGTCGCCAGCGAAGGCCGGCGCCTCGCGCTGGCCGATGCGGCATGGCGCCTCGACGAGTCGCCGTCGGTATCGCTGCTTGCCGGTCTGCTCCAGCATGAGGCGGAACTGTAGACGTCAGGTGCGGGAGGTGCGCCAGGACAACGATAAGGCAATGAACTGAAGGAGGAAGTCATGAAAAACCTAAAGTGGGGAATACTTGCAGTCTTCTCGGCGTTTCTGGCCGTGATCGGAATGGCTTCGAATGCTGCCGCGCAGCAGGAAAGCACGTGGGACCGGATACAAAGGACCGGCGAATTGCGGTTCGCCGTCTTCAACTTTCCACCTTACTTCGTGAAGGATCTGAGCACCGGCGAATGGGGTGGCGGCATCGTTGAAATGGCCAAGGACGCCGCGGCCGAGCTCAAGGTCAATTTCGTGCCCGTCGATGTCGGCGGCTGGGGAGAACTGGTGCTCGCCCTGACCACGAACAAGGTCGATCTCGCGGGCGGAATGCAGGCCACGCCAGTGCGCGCGACTTCGATCGATTTTGCCGGTCCCATCTACTGGATCGAGTGGGTCACGGTGAACAATCCGAACTTCAAGGGTGGCGCGAACTGGTCCGACTACAACGATCCCAGCGTCAGGGTCGCGGTCCAGACAGGCTCCTCGGATCAGGTCCTTCTGACGATGAACGCGCCGAAGGCGACCCAGTCGCAGTTCAAGGAGCTCTCCCAGATCATTCTGGCCGTCTCCTCGGGCCGCGCGGACGCGTTCACGACGACCGTGCTCTCCAGCCTGATCGCCAAGGAAAAGAATCCGGGCCTGGGCACGTTCAACTCGCCGCAGCCGCGCACCAGCCTGCCAGGCTATTTCGGCATTCGCTCCGAGGTCGATCCCCGGTTCAGGAACTACCTCAACTGGTGGGCCGAGTGGAACAACAAGCTGGGGCTCAACGATGCCCGCATGCGCGAGAGCATGCTGAGGTATAGCGGTATCTCCGAGATCCCGGATTCGGTTTCCTTCAGGGAATAGTCGCGGAGCGGGAGCGCTGCCAGGCGGCGCTCCCCATCCTTCCCGCGCCCGGAGCTGCCGCCCGGCGTTCACCACGTCATGACCGAGAGGGGATATGCCTGCAAAGCCGCAGTCGATTGCCGTGATAGGTGCGGGCATGGTCGGGACATGCTGTGCCCTCTACCTGCAGCGCGAGGGATACCAGGTCACGCTGGTGGACCGCAAACGCCCCGGGGAAGAGGCGTCTTTCGGCAATCTAGCCTGTTTCGGGATAGCGTCCTGCGTCCCGCCGGCCATGCCCGGCATCCTGAAGAAGGTGCCCGGGATGCTGCTCGATCCTTCCGCGCCGCTGAAGTTGCGATGGCGCGACGCCATTCCCGCATTGCCATGGTTCCTGCGCTATCTCGCCAACACCCGGCCGGAGCGCATCGAGGCGATCGCCGCGGCGCGCCAGAGCCTGTTGAACAGGGTGCATGAAACGCTCGATCCGCTCGTGCGCGAGGCGGGGGCGGAGGCGCTGATCAACAAGGGCGGGCTGATCTTTACCTTCGAAAGCGAGGAAGCCTACCGGAACGCGTCCTACGCCTTCGACATAAGACGCCGCAACGGCGTCAGGATGGATGTGATCGACGGCAATCAGGCGCGGGAACTGGAGCCGGCGCTTTCGCGCGACATCGTTCGCGCGGTGCGCGTCCCCGATCTTGCCCATACCTACAATCCGGGGAATCTGGTCAGGAGCTTCGCGGCCCTGTTCGAAAGGAACGGAGGCGCCTTCCTGCAAGCCGGAGTGAACGGCTTCGACCTGGGCGCCGGCGGTGTGAAGGCATTGGTGACAGACCGGGGCAGGCTCCCTTTCGACGCGGTGGTGATCGCCGCCGGGGTCTGGTCCGGTACGCTCACGAAGATGCTGGGAACTTCGGTTCCGCTCGCGGCCGAGCGGGGCTACCATGTCATGTTCCACGGCACCGGCGTGAAGTTGAACAGTGCGATCCTGTCGGCGGATCGGTACGTGTCGGTGACGCCGATGGACTACGGCGTCCGCGTCGGCGGCACCGCCGAGTTCGCGGCGGCCGACGCCCCTCTCAACCAGGCGACCGCCCGGATGATGCGCAGCATCGGAGAGAAGCTGGTTCCGGCACTGGCCGACGATCCGGGCAAGGAGATCACCAGTTGGGTCGGGTCGCGTCCCTCGCATCCCGATTCCAAACCAGCCATCGGGCGCGCGCCGAAGCAGAACAACGTGTTTTTCGCGTTCGGCCACGACCATCTCGGGCTTACGATGGGGCCCATCACCGGCAAGCTGATCGCGGAGATCGTGGCTGGAAGAACGCCAAGCGTGGACCTGGAGCCATTTCGGCCGGATAGATTTTAGGACCTTCGAGAATGTACGAATGGAACTTCAACATGGTGATCTTCGGCTATGGAGCCTTGTGGCTCAACGGCCTGCTGGTCACCCTCGCCTATGCCGCCGGGACGATCATCTGCGGTCTCGTGATCGGCGTCTTCTGCGGCATGGGTCTTTTGACCAAGCGATGGTGGCTGACCGTCCCGATACACCTTTATGTCGAGCTCTTCCGCTGCACGCCGGTGCTGGTGCAGATCGTCTGGTTCTACTTCGCCCTGCCGGTGATACTCGGTGTCGAGATTCCCGCCTGGCTTGCGGCGGGCATCGGCCTCTCGCTCTATATGGGATGCTTCGCGACCGAGATATTTCGCGGCGGCATCGTGTCGATCGACAAGGGCCAGTGGATGGCCGCGCAGGCGATCGGAATGACCTCCTGGCAGGTGATGAGCCACATCATCCTTCCCCAGGCGTTCCGCCGCATGGTTCCTCCTCTGGTCAATCAGTCGACAATACAGTTCAAGAACACCTCGCTTCTCTACGTTGTCGCGGTTCCGGATCTTATGTACACGGGCTATCTGGTCGTGTCCGAGACCTACCGGCCTCTGGAGGTTTACACGGGAGTAGCCCTCGCATACCTGGTGCTGCTCTATCCGCTTACGCAATGGGCGAAAAAACTGGAAACACGTCGTGACCTATAACAAGATGGAACCGGCATCGCTGCTGCAGCTTGTCGACATACGGAAGAAGTACGGATCGGTCGAGGCCGTCAAGGGCGTTTCCCTCGAGGTCGCGAAGGGGGAGGTGATCGCGATCATCGGGCCATCCGGTTGCGGCAAGTCCACGCTCCTGCGCTGCATCAACCATCTCGAGACGCCGTCGGGGGGCAAGGTCCGCCTCGGCGACCAGCTGATCGACTATGATGTCCGCACGACGGTGCCCAAGGGCCGCGATCTCGCACGGTTCCGGTCCCACTTCGGCATGGTGTTCCAGCAATATGACCTTTTCCAGCACAAGACGGTGCTCGAAAATGTCATGATCGGTCAGTTGGTCGTCAAGAAGACGCCCAAGGAAGAAGCCCGCAAGATCGCCCTCGATCTCTTGAGCCGGGTCGGGCTGGGCGCCTTCGGAGACCGTAAGCCCCAGCAGCTTTCGGGTGGGCAGCAACAGCGCGTCGCCATCGCCCGGGCCCTGGCGATGAGCCCCGAAGTGCTCCTGTTCGACGAGGTGACGTCGGCGCTCGATCCGGAACTGGTGGGCGAAGTGCTGGCCGTGATGCAGAGTCTCGCCCGCGAGGGGGCAACCATGGTCCTCGTCACGCACGAGATGGCCTTCGCCCGCGATGTCGCTAACAAGGTGGTCTTCATGGACGCGGGTCTGGTCGTCGAACAGGGACCGCCGGAAGAAATCTTCGGCTCGCCCAAGAGCGACCGGCTTCGCTCCTTCCTGGGCAGGTTCCACTCCACCGCGACCTGAGGGGGCCTGGGTCGGGGGCTTATGGGCAAGGCGGCAGCAACGGTGTAATCGCTGACCTGACCTGCCGTTATGAAGAAGCTGATCGGGTGACCATTTGCATCTGCTACGGCATGAAGCCTGGTGTTCATGCCGCCTTTCGTGCGTCCAATCAGGCGGCCCGCGCGCCCCCCTTTTTTCCCGCAGGCTGGAAGCCGTACGGTGGGCCTTGAGATAGGTCGCGTCGATCTCATGATCGTCTTCAGCTCTGGAGCCTCTTCGACATTCTGATGGTCGCTGTGCGGCGCTCTATGTCTACATCGCGAAAGCGCAGGGCAAGGATTTTGCCACGACGCATGGCGGCTTCCAACGCGAAACGCACAACAGGAAGAAGGAATGGGTTCCGCGTCTTTCCTGCCGCTTTCAACAGCCGGTCGAGCTCGCCTCTCTGCAAACGCCGGTCACGCCTGTTCGACACAGTAGGTTTTGAAAGAGGTTTGACCGCTTGCACGACGGTTGACGCAGCAGGGCGTTGACAATCAATGTCTCAACCTCGTGGCCGCGCTTCTTGACGACAATCTCGTCGCGATACCGTTCTAGGATCGTGGCTGTCCGGCATCAGCACTGATGGGACCAAATCGGCTTAACTGAGAACGGAGGATTTCTGGTTCATCGTAGCCTTTCAAAGGAGCGAAGATGAGACAGAAATCCGGAACCGGGAAAGCGCCGGCAGAGCAGGTCATCAAAGACATCCGCGCAACCCGCAAGCAATATTCGGCCGAGGAGAAGATCCGCATCGTGCTGGAGGGCTTGCGCGGCGAAGAGTCGATCGCGGCGCTGTGCCGGCGCGAGGGGATCGCGGAGAGCCTTTATTACACCTGGTCGAAGGAATTCCTGGAAGCCGGCAAGAAGCGGCTTGCCGGGGATACGGCGCGCGCCGCCACCAGCGACGAGGTGAAGGTTCTGCGCAAGGAGACGCCCGAGAACCTCGAACTGATGCGCCTCATTGACGAGGCGTTCACGGAAATGCCGTGGTATGGCTCGAGACAGATGGCGCGGCACCTACGCCGTCAGGGCTGGTGCGTAGGCCGCATGTGTAGGGCGGTGACAAATTAGGCCATGGAGCGCCGGCGTGCTGCTGGTGCGGGCGGAGTAAAAACCGTCCATTGGCTAGGCTGATCCCTTTGAGGATCGGCCGGGAATGTTTGCCGTGGAAGTCTATGCCGCTGTCCGGCACTTCGTGTTTGTCGAGGGCAACAGTCGTCGTGAGGCAGCTCGCGTTTCTCGGGTTGAGCCGGGAGACGGCCCGAAGATGCCGCCTGCTTTCCGCCGGCCACGCGCACGGCCGTCAGAAGCCGAAGCTTGGTCCGTTGCCTTGCCGGTGATCGATGACCCGGAAACCGATCGCGCCGGGCCTGTAAAGCAGCGGCATACGGCGAAGCGGATCTTCGAGCGGCTTCGTGACGAGCACGGCTATGGCGGCGGCTACAATGGTGGTGAAGGACTATGTCCGGGTTGCCCGAGCCAGGGGCCGCGAGACGTTCGTGCCCTTGTCGCATCCGCCGGGTCATGCGCAGGTGGACTTTGGCGAGGCGATTGGTGTGATCGGCGGTCCGGCAGAAGATTCACTTCTTCTGCATGGACCTGCCGCAGTCGGACGCACCTCTTCGTGAAGGCCTATCCGGCGGAGACGACGAGGCGTTCCTGGACGGGCGCATCGCCCGGCCTTCTTCGCCTTCGCGGCGTGCCGCCGTCGATCCCCAGCGACAACACCCGGATCGCGGTGGCGAAGATCTGCGGCGACGGCAAGCGGGAGCGAACGCGTGCGTTCACCGAGCTGGTGAGCCACTATCTGTTCCGCGACCGGTTCGGCCGACCGGGCAAGGGGAACGACAAGGGCAAGGTCGAAGGGCTGGTGAAGTATGCCCGCTCGAACTTCATGACGCCGATCCCGATGGCCGCCAGCTTCTCGACGATCTCAACGCCATACTGGCCGAGCGATGCCGGTTTCAGGGCAGAACGAGCCGGTTGCCATGCCACGACCGGCGAGCGCCTTGCCGCCGATCTTGCCGCGTTCCGGAGTTGCCTGCCGTGCTGCCGGAGCCTTGCGAGAAGCGCTCGGCCCGCGTCTCCTCGACGGGCCTGGTGCGATACCGCGGCAACGACTACTTTCGGTTCCGACCGCCTATGGCTTCCAGGATGTGATGGTGAAGGGTCGACGAGATTGTCATCCCAGCCTGGCGGCGAGGAGATCGCCCGGCATCAAGGCCAGCAGCGGCTCGGGCACCTCGTCTTCGATCCTCTGCATTATCTGGCGCTGCTCGAGACCAAGCCGAATGCAGTTGACCAGGCGGCACCCTGCAGGACTGGAATCTGCCCGAAGCCTTCCAGCATCTGCGTCACCTCATGGAAGCCCGCATGGGCAATCGCGGCAAGCGCGAGTTCATCCAGGTGCTGCGGTTGATGGAGGCGATCCCGAAAAAGAGGTGGTGACCATGCTGTTCACCGAGGCGATCAGGCTGGGCGATCGGCTTGATGCGGTCAAGAGATCGCACTGGCTCGCGTCGAGCGCCGCCCGCCCCGTCTCGATCTCGCTGTCATCCGCACCCGCTGAAGACCACAGTGAAGACGACCTTCGCGGCCGATTACACCATCCTCATCCTCGGCCGCCGAGCAGCCGATGACGCCACGATGCCGCATGGACGCCTGCAGGTGCTGTTGGCCCATCATCTCAAGCAGCTGGAAGTTGCCGACGGTCCTGCGTGAGTACGACAAGGTCGCCCGCGAGTGCGCCCGCGACGGTGTCGATCATCCCCGCCATTCGCTGCGTCTCGTCGAACTCGAACTGATCGACCGGAACGGCGTGTCAGTGGATGCAAGGATCAAGCAGGCCAGGTTCCCGGCTGTGAAGAGCCTGACACCTTCGACTTCACCGCCATCCCTTCGCTCAACAAGATGCTGGTGCTGGAGCTTGCCCGCTGCGAGTTCATCCTGCGCCGCGAGAACATCATCGCGCTCGGCAATAGCGGAACCGGCAACTGGCACGGTGCTCGCCCTTGGCCTTGCCGCCTGCCAGAAGGGCTTCGCCGTCGCCTTCACCACCGCGGCAGCCCTGTGCATCAGCTCATGGAAGCGCGCGACGAGAGACGACTGCTGTGCTGCAGCGCGAACTCCAGGCCGTGAAGCTGCTCATCGTCGATGAACTCGGATACGTGCCGCTGTCACCCACCGGTGCGGAACTCCTGTTCGAGGTCTTCCCCAACGCTATGAACGTGGCTCCACCATCGTCACCTCGAACCCGCCCCTTCGAGGACTGGACATCCATCTTGGGCTCCGAGCGGCTCACCGGCGCGCTGCTCGACCGCCTGACCCACCACGTTCATATCCTGACCATGAACGGCGACAGCTATCGCCTCAAGCAATCCGCAGGTCGCAGGGCCGCCGCCGCGTCAAACGGGGCGGAGCAAAACCAGGCCACCGCCTGAGCTTCGTTCTTCCAGATTCAAAGGGCCGCTCGCTCGCTACGGCGCAATGTGGAAGCGCGCTCGCGAGCGGCCAGCGCCAAGACCTCAATGGCCTGCTTTTACTCCGCCACGCTGGTCCGGATTCCGACCGCCGTTGACAAGTTTTGGACTCCGCAGCATTGCTGCGCAGTCCAGCGACACCGCGATTTCACGCCGCCTCGATTCCGCAAACTGGTAACCCGCGTGTAACCGCGGCCTTTTTTGCCGCTTCCGTGCCTTGCGATTTCAACCGTCCGGAAAACACGAAAGCCGCGGAATTCCGCGGCTTTGGACTGGTTGTGAAACTGGAGCGGGCGAAGCGATTCGAACCCGACCTCTAACCTTGGCAAGCGAAATTGCAGGTATTGTCTCCACACTTGCACCATTACGCCCAAATGCACGCCAATGCACTAGAGGCGCGGTTCGACGGTTTCGTTGGCCGCGAGGCTCGTGAACGGAGCGGTGCTCTGATGAACTGACGTGAAGTACAACGAAACAGCGAAACGGTGACCGCGTGGTTACCGTGTGACATCATCACTTCATTCGGCGTAGCTTTCTGACCACCTTCGTCAGGGCATCTGTGGTGTCGCTGATCCTTATAAAGACGTCTTTCGTGCGAAGATCAGAAAACTGCCCATTGCCATTCCTATTCCGCTGGTTGGGTCCGACTTCGAAAACAGTAAGCGCACTGGTGACGTCATCAGGGTCGCGTTCTGGCGGGACGTACTCGATCTCATGCTTAAAGCGCTGGTAATGTCGCCCCCGGTGATTGATACGCCAACCAATGCCTTTGAACGCCGCGTTAATTTATGAACCGCTGAGTATGACCCAGCGCTTCGATGATAGCCCGTACTTTTGCCCATCTGCCGATGTTGTCCTCTGGCCATATCTCTGAGCAAAAGTCGCTTCTGGCTTCGAAAGCTTCGTTGATGGTCATAGCACTCTGGGAGTTCGATTCTCCTCTTCGTCGAAGACATCGACCCACATGATCCTGGCGGGATTTGTGACAGTGGGTTTGATGACCATGAGCGTATGGTCGTATCAAAATGTCCTTCGGGTTGAAGTCGAGACCGCGGGCAATGAAATCCTTGACGCGGCCGAGGACATCCTCAAAAACGAAGACTATTCGATTAAGATGTAGCACATCAGGACGCGTCGGCATCTTTCGATCCGCAAAGCTCAACGCCGCTTCTGCTCAAACATATAGTCTAGCGTCGATTTAGCGTCGTCCTTCATCCAAGCTGATCCGGTGTTCGATGGGAACCGGGGATCAGGACAAGACGTGAGGGGCCAGCGTCAACGGATCCGAACATTCCCGTACTTCGTCTCCGCTATCGACAATTCTGCAACCGCGTCGCCCATACGGCGAACTATTCCTTCCAACTTCGCCGAGGCCATTCGAGAAAGTTCACGCCGTATCCCCGCCCCCATAGCCTGACTAGCGCCTGAGGTTTCGAAACCCGACTGGGTCAAAGTTTGCGGTCAGAAACGAAAGTCCGACCACCTTCTCTCGGTCATTTTTGACCGGCCAAACGCGGTCCAGGTACCTTGGCTAAGCTTCAGGTCCGTTGCATAGGCGATTTCCTCGCCATCCGCATCAAGCACAACGACGCTGCTGTTAGGCGGGGAAATATCTCAACGGTATAGATTCTTGGATCGGGCCGCACTATAAGCCTCTTCGTCGCTTTCCGTCTCCCCATCGTTGGCTCTGGCTTCGCCAACCGGGTTCGCGGACGCGTATAGGTGTTGGGCTGGCCAAGCGGAGGATCGAAGAAGACCCGCCCCCATCACGAGCTTGAAAGAAGAAACCGACTCGCCGCAAACCGGGCATTTGGCGTTTGGGAAGGTGATTCCAAATCCCGAGCCTCCGCCAGACGTCAGTCTGGCGCGGAACTATCGTTTGCTGCCAATCGGGCCTGACGAACTCCGTGTTCAATGAACCCAAAAAAGTAGTGCTGAGCAGGCATTGGTGCGATAATGTGGTTCGGCTCGACGAAATCCAGTCATGCCTGCATGCTCCGTTAACTATAGAGCTCTTCGTTCAGCTATTCTTTATCTAAATACAGTTCCAGCACTTAACATCATTAATGTCGCTGCATTCCATACGGTCATATCGGATTCCAGCGACATTCATCCGGCCCGGCATCCAGTGTACCGTGGCGGCCTCGCAAACGCATTCGTAGGGATCCGCCGTACCTCGATCCTCTTGGTAGGCACATGGTGCCGGGTAAGGCGCCTCTTCTATGCTGCATAGCTGGCCGAGGTGCCCACCAAGTCCTATGGAATCAATCCCAATTCTTCTATGACGATCAAACGGATTGGTACCAATACGAAGTTCAAAACGCCGGCACTTGGGGCAACGGAAATGATTGTCGAGCAGCAACTTCTCTCCCCACCTCACAATGACATGCTGTCCGTCACCCAGGCTGTCCCCGTCGAGGTCCAATTCAGTCACAGTATCCGACGCGCATTCCCTACAGCGCAACGTGATTTCTTTGAAATTGGCGGTCGTTATCTCATTGCACCTCGTACAGAGCACTGGCCAAAGTGTCCGGCGTCAGCACTGATGGGACCAAATCGGCTTAACTGAGAACGGAGGATTTCTGGTTCATCGTAGCCTTTCAAAGGAGCGAAGATGAGACAGAAATCCGGAACCGGGAAAGCGCCGGCAGACAAGTCATCAAAGACATCCGCCGCGCAACCCGTAAGCAATATTCGGCCGAGGAGAAGATCCGCATCGTGCTGGAGGGCTTGCGCGGCGAAGAGTCGATCGCGCGCTGTGCCGGCGCGAGGGGATCGCGGAGAGCCTTTATTACACCTGGTCGAAGGAATTCCTGAAGCCGGCAAGAAGCGGCTTGCCGGGGATACAGCGCGCGCGCCGCCACCAGCGACGAGGTAAGGTCTTCGCGCAAGGCGGCGCGCGATCTCAAGGAGGTCGTCGCCGAGCAGGCGCTGGAACTGCGGATCTTTAAAAAAAGCATGATTGCGATGGGGGCGACGACGAATGAGATACTCCCGCACTGAGAAGCTGGAGATCATTCGGCTCGTCGAGCAGTCGCATCTGTCGGCGCGGCGCACGCTGCAAAACTCGGCATTCCGCGCTCGACTCAATCGCTGGTATGACCGTTTCCTGGCCGGCGGTTTCGATGCGCTGAGATCGCAGGCCTCGGCCGAACCGGGTCTGGAACCGCATCCCCGAGGAGAAACGCGATCAGATCATTGAGCCTGGCGTTGAACGAGCTGGAGCCGTCGCCAGCTGGAACTGGCGGTCACCTTCACCGACACGAGGGGCTACTTCGTCTCGGAATCCTCAGTCTATCGCCTGCTCAAGGCCCACGACCTGATCACCAGCCCCGCCTTCATCGTCATCAAGGCCAAGCCGATGAGTTCCACGACAAGACGATGCGCCCAACCAGCTCTGCAGACCGACTTTACCTACTTGAAGGTGATCATTAAAAAGTTCTACCTGTCGACCGTGCTCGACGACTTCTCTCTGCCATCATCGCCTGAAGCTGTGCACCACGATGAAGGCCGAGGACGTCACCGACACGCTGACCATCGCGCTGCAGGCTTCTGGCTGCGACAGCGCCAGGTAGTAGCGGCCGCGGCTGTTGCCCGACAATGGCCCTCTTACGTCTCTTCCGACCTGGCCGCATGGCTATCCGACAAGGGCATGGAACATACGCGCGGGCGCCCTGCCATCCTCAGACCCAAGGCAAGATCGAGCGATGGCACCAGACGTTGAAGAACCGCATCCTGCTCGAAAACTACTTCCTGCCGCGATCTGAGCAGCAGGTCGCGGCGTTCGTCGATCACTACAACCACCGCCGCTACCACGAGCCCTGACAATCTCACCCCTGCCGACGTCTACTTCAAGCAGGGCGGGATATCATCACGCTGGAAAGGGAAAGGATCAAACGCGAAACCATCAAACAGCGTCGCTTGCTTCATCGAGATGCAGCGGCCTAATGTGACAAACCTGATGGACCAGAGCCTCCGTTAGCTCACGCCGCCTGTTGTCCCAAAAACCCTGACGACGGACATCCCTACAGCGCAACGTGATTTCTTTGAAATTGGCGGTCGTTATCTCATTGCACCTCGTACAGAGCACTGGCCAAAGGAGCGTGGTGTCCATATCCTCCCGACCACTTCCGACCATGAGAAATTTGTCGTACCCGCAGGCATAGCAATGCGCGTCTGTTGAGATGCCCAAATCTTACCCCGCTTGTTCAGTAGCTCGGTTAGTATGGCGTTCTGTTTTAGACGAGAATATGAATAAGGGGGTGAAGGTCAGATCAACGCTGAGGTGGACCCGTCTGGTGAGACAGCTTGGCGGCTTGGCTAAGGTGGATCGGGTTGGTTTCTACGCCGCCAATTGCTCCGTCATTTGTGCCGTAGCATAGACCTCGTCGGGTGTCCTGCCGCCAAAGGTCGAGTGTGGGCGTCGCTGGTTGTAGTAGTCGATCCAGGAGCCGATGCCAGCCCGGGCCTCACCGCCTGTCTCGAAGGCGTTGAGGAAGACGCACTCGTATTTGAGGCTGCGCCACAGCCGCTCGATGAAGACGTTGTCCATCCACCGGCCGCGCCCGTCCATGGAGATGCGGATGCCGGCATCCTTCAACGTCGTGGTGAAGGCGAAGCTGGTGAACTGGCTCCCCTGATCGGTGTTGAAGATGTGGCCTGCCATGGCGGGCGATCGCCTCTTCCAGAGCGGCGACGCAGTCGGTATCCATCAGGTTCGACAGCCGCCAGGCCAGCACCTTGCGGCTGAACCAGTCCATGATGGCGACGAGGAGGGGCTGCGCCGCATGGGGATGTAGGTCACGTCGGCGCACCAGACCGATCGGGGCGCTCAATGTTGAGATGCCGCAGCAGGTAGGGATAGATGCGGTGCTGGGGATGCGGCTCGCTGGTCTTCGGCGCTTGGTAGATCGCGACAGGCCGATCTTGCGCATCAGCCGCCGGACCCGCTTGCGGCCTACGCACCAGCCCTGACGGCGTAGGTGCCGCGCCATCTGTCTCGAGCCATACCAATGGCATTTCCGTGAACGCCCGTCAATGAGGCGCATCAGTTCGAGGTTCCCGGCGTCTCTGCCCGCCGGCTGTCGATAGAACGAGGCCCGCGAGATCGAGACCAGTTCGCACCTGGCGGCGATCGAGAGCCGCCCGTGATCGGGATCGATCATCATTCTCCTCCGATCCAGGCTCAGCGATCGAAGGCTTTGGCCAAAATCCCGCCCACGACGAGCTGGCCGATCTTGGCGTGCAGCTTCGTCACCCGGCTTCCCGCCGGCCTGCGCATCCGAAGCCCTGTCGTCGAATGCCTTTGGCCAGGGTTCTCGATGGCTCAGCCGTTTCACTGCGTGATCTGGTCTGGACAGCTGGTGCTTCGTCGCCAGTTCCGAAATCGTCCGCTCGCCGCGGATCGCCTCAAGCGCAACCTTGGCCTTGAACTCGGCCGTAAACCGTCTGCGTGTCTTCATGCTGGATCGTCCTTTCCATCGGGCGATCCACCTTATGCCCCTGTCTCAGAAACCGGCACCACCTCTGTAGCACCCCCATTGATGTCCATGAATACAATTCTGATTATCCTGATCTTTGCGGCTACTGCGCGCATGTGACCGAGAAGGTGATGCGGGAATAGGGGTACCTCTAAGGTTTTCTTGGCGCGATCTGATATCATTGCGATGATCGGGGAAAGGCCTTCCCCATCTTCTGATTGGCGCCGATCTTCTGCCACCCTTTCGTGCCGAGGCATCTCGCAACGCCTCATTTTGTGCGGCCTTGTGCTTATGCTTCAAACTGAAATGCACGACTCGCTCGCCAAGATCGTGCGGTATTCGCTCGTCTTTCCCGTCTCAGTGACGCGGTTCATGGCCACCAGCCTTACGGGGAGGCTGTTTCCGAACTCGTCTACGCAGAACTAGGCGAGGGACGTTTTGGTGATGAATCTACCGCACCGCTGGACGCAGACGAAGACGCTGTCGCTGCCGGCATGAACGCTGAGCTTATTGCCTTCGCACCGAACACATACAGCGAAGTGACATTCTCAGCAGGCTTCCGCTTCAGCCTTGCGATGATCGAACCGCCGCGTGCCATCGAGGCGGAGGACCCCGGTGCCGTGTACGATCCGATGCACTGGACAATCCTCTTGACGCTCGAGAACACGTTGCGCCGGCTCGTCGAAAAGGAACTCCGAGCCCTTGCGGGTGACGCATGGTTGAAGCGCCGTGTTCCGGGAGATGTACGTAACCGGTGGGTTGAGCGCCAAGCTGAAGAGCGTGCAGCCGGCCGGCCGGTCTACGAGTTCATCCACTATGCGGACTTCATGGACCTCGCGCAGCTTATCTGCCAGAAGGATAATTGGCCTGCGTTTCTCCACATCTTTACAAAAAAGGATGATTTCCGCATTTCGCTGGAGCGTCTGCATCCCATTCGCAAAGACATTGCCCATGGGCGGCCAATCGGACGAGCTGGCACGTTGATACTGGTGAGCGAAGCTACGCGCGTGCTGCAGGCGCTTCAAGTCGCCCGGTTGCTCCCATAACCAAAGCGTCAACGCTCGCCCGGTTGCACACGTCTGCTTCCGACCAAAACGCGCGCTTCTCGTCAGTTGGGCAGCGACTGCTCCGTTCACTAGACGCCCTATATGCATGTCTCCGGTACATGCCATGCCCATACCGATCACCTGTTTCCCAGCCGTACCGCCCGGCGCAGCCACGCATGCGCGCGCCTGCGTGGCTGCGCCGACTAAATATCGGTTTCACTTAGCCGCGACGTGAATTCCAAACGAAACCCAACAAGTGCCGCCTTGATCTCGCCATGCATCACGATAACCTAGGATCGGGCCGTCTTGGGGAATTCATGATATGTTCTTCCGCCAAATGAATGTTTTCGTACGTCGGAAAGCAAAGACCATGCTGGCGGGCATCATGATTATGCTCATTGCTGCGGCGCAGTCCTTCGCCCAAGATACGCAACCGCTGAAGGGTGTCGCGCTCGTGATCGGCAACGGTCAGTACGAGCATCTGCCGCCCCTGGCCAACCCGGTCAACGACGCCCGCGCCGTCGAGGCCCTCCTGGACAATCTCGGCTTCGAGACCACGCTCGTTTCCGACCGCGACGCTCGCCGCCTCTACCGGGATCTCGACATCTTTTTAGAGGATGCGGAAGGGGCGGACGTCGCGATCATCTACTATGCGGGACACGGCATCGAGGCGGGCGGCGAGAATTTTCTCGTCCCCGTGAATGCGGACCGGACCGCGCTAGAAGCGGCAAGTGAGAATCTTGTGCCGGTCTCGGCCTTCGTCGAGCGGCTTCAGACGGTGGCTCCGGTCGCCATCCTGATGCTTGACGCCTGCCGCGACAATCCGTTCCCTCCCGGCGCCTTGGTCCGCCTCGATCCGGGCTCCGCGCCAGTGGCCATCGGGACCGCCGGGCTCAACGCAACGCGCGGCGCGACGCCGCTTTCCGCCGCCATGTCCTCCGCGACAGACAACCTCGGCACCGTCATATCGTTCGCAGCGGAACCGGGCCGTGTCGCGCTGGACGGAGCGGCAGGCGGCAACAGTCCCTACGCGGCTGCCCTTCTGCGCCATTTCGAAGCGATGACGGGCGATGAGTTCGGTGTGGTGATGCGCATGGTCGCCGAGGAGGTGTATCTGAAGACCTCCGGCCGCCAGCGACCGTGGATCAACGAAAGCCTGCGGCGTCTTCTCTATTTTGGCGTGTCACCGCAGATGGAAGCAGGCGACGAAGGCGAATTGCTGAAGGAGCGGAGGCAACTCCTGCTCACCATCGCCGACCTGCCGCAGGCCGGGCGCCAACTGGTCGAGAATGTGGCGACGCTCGACGGCGTTCCCCTCGACGCGCTCTATGCGATGCTGAGAACATTGGGGCAAGAGGTTCCTGACGACGCCGAGGAACTCGACCGCCTCCTGCGCGAGCAGGCCGAGCGCATCCGGCGCATACTCGCCAGCCGCGACACGCTCGAAAGCTCCGATCCAGAGATCGCGCGGCTCGTCGAACTGGCTGACCGGGCGCTGGACGAGGGCGCGCTCGAGACGGCCATCCGCGTGTTCGACGAGGCCAAGGCGCGGGCCGAGGAGATCAGTGGCGTCCTGGACGATGTCGAGGAGAATCTTCGTCAGCGGCGACTCGAAACCGCTGCGGTGTTCGCGCGGAGCGCCGGCGCCCGCGAACTCGCGCTCGATCATCGCGGTGCGGCGACGGATTACGCTCGCGCCTTCGGCGAGGCCCGGCAATGGGACCTCGACGCGGCGTGGCGCTACAAGATCGCCGAAGTTCGATCGCTGGTCAACCTGGGCGAGCGCACGGGCGACATCGCTGCGCTGAACGAAGCTCATCACGCCGCCCGGGAAGCAGTGGAACTCGCCGAAGCGCTCGGCGACTCCCGGAAGCTGTCTGCATCGCACAAGGCCCGCGGCGACGCGCTCTCCGTCCTCGGACGGTTGGAGCACGGCACAATATCCCTTGAGAACGCGATCGACGCATACCGGACGGCGATCTCCCAGTACCCGGCCAGGTCCGCGACACCGGAATGGGCCAACCTTCAACAGGCGCTTGGCATTGCCTACCTGCTGCTCGGAGAGAGGGAAAGCGGCTACGAGCGCATTTTCGAGGCGGAACGGGCCTTCGAAAGCGTGGCCGATTTCTGGGATGCCGCCGATACGCCATATGAATGGGCGATGGCGAAAGCGGAGATCGCCCGCACCTATCTGGCGCGGCTGGACGATTCTCCGCATCGCTTCGAGACAACCCAGCTCTACCGGCTCGGTCTTCAGGAATGGTCGGGTGAAACCGTCAGCTTCATCGATCTCGACAGCATCACCAAAGATTTCGAGTTCTATCGGCTGGATCATATTCTGGGCGAGGATTCCTATCGCGAGAATGCCGCCCATGCCGCCTCTCTGTTCCGGGAAGCTCTGGCCGCACTGGCCGACGACCGATTCTCGATCCAGTCGGCAAGTATCTCCACCGATCTGGCCCATGCGCTTGTCCATGAGGCGACGGTGGAGCTCTATGCAAGCATGGTATCGTCCCTGTCCGATGAAGGAGATTTCTTCTTTGCCCGCGCCTCGCGCGAGAATCTGCGGGATGAGACCAGACACGCACTGGACCAGATCGAAAGCGCGACCGCGTTGCTCGGAGAGGTGGCGGGCGACGAACTGCGCGCGATTGCCCCTCTTCAATGGGCGCGTGCCCGGCTCGGCATGGCGGACGCCCGCAGGATTCTTGGCTTCTTCGCGGGGGATTCGGCCGAGTTGCGCGAGGCGGAACGGCTGTATCGCGACGTGCTCAGCGAAATAACACCTCAGCGTTCCTCGCTTGAATGGTCGCTGACGACAGCCAGCCTCGCCGAGGCTCTCCTCCACCTCGGCGCCGCCGAAAGGAGCCTGCCGCTGACGGAGCAGGCGGTCGAGACGTACCGGCTTGCCATTGGCGGATTGGATCGCCGCAGCACCCCGTTGGAATGGGCGTCCATCCATACCCGGATGGCGGGAGCCTTGTTCCTGAAGGGGATTCGGCTTGCCAACACCGACACCGACACGTCTGTCGAGTTTCTCAACAATCCCAGCCTGGTTGAGGCCCGCGAGGCCGTGCTGACCGCCTTCGAAACATATCGCGATACGGGACATTCCCACTACGCACGCTACTTCGACGCGGTGCTCGAAGAGGTGATGTCTGCGTTCTTCGTGCCCAGCTCCGAGCCCCCTCTAGCGCCCGTCGCCACGGCCACCACCGGCACGCTCGATCTGGAACCTTTCCTGGGCTCGGTCGCGACCTTGCAATGGAACGGCGAACCGGTCTCCTCGCCCGAACCATTCGACGTGATCTTCACGACGAGGTTGCGCGGAGAAGATGCCGCGCCAACGTTGCACGACCCTCACTTCCTGCCGGACGACGCCGACCTTTACGGACATTTCGACGTGGAATTCAGCTTTTGGGTTAGCGGGGCGACGGGCACTTTCGGCACACAGGATCAGTGCTATTGGCGCGAAGGGAAGATTCTCGCGGTGTGCGGACAATTCGGCCTGCTCGCGACACGCTCACCGGACGGCGCGCTGACCAGCCTCTCGCTGATCGCCGGCGGCGCGTCGAGTCGCGAGACGTGGACCGTCTCCGGCCTCACCTTCGAATATGACGATTTCGTCGAACTCGAGTTGCGGGGCGTCACCGATGATCTCGTGCGCATTCCGATAGCCATCGACGGGCTCGCCATGGCGCCTGCCGGGCCTGCGGGCATTGGCACGTCGCTTCCTCAGCACGCCCGCCGCGCAGAAAACACGACCGAACGGAAGCAGGCCAGCGATGCCAAACCCCGTAGCACCGGCGATGCCGGGGCGGCGCCCGTCGTCGCCAGAACGTTGCCGGTTCCGGCTCCATGGCCTCAATGCACGGGCCGCGAGGGAGCTTTCGCCGTAACGGGCGTCGCGCTGGGCGACAGGCTCAACATCAGATTGTCGCCGCATGGCGATGCTCCCGTGGCGGGCACGATCCCGCCGAGCGGCACCGGCATCCACGCATTCGAATGCCGCAAGGTTTCCGGCTACGCGCGCGAATGGTGCCGCATCGAGTGGAACTGCATCGAAGGGTGGGTGTACTCCCGCTACATCTCCCAGCAAGCGGCTGCCGCCCGGTCCTATCGCGTTGTCGATGTGGAGAACTGGGACGTTCTGAACATGCGCTCTGCTCCGACTGCCCGGTCCAGCATCCTGGCAGAGATTCCGTCGAACGGCACCGGCATCGAACTGCATTCCTGCACTGCCGCGTCCGGGCAGGGAAGCAGATGGTGTGACGTTTCCTGGCGCGGCGTGCGCGGCTGGGCTTCCTCACGCTATCTGGCGGAGGAAAGGACAGGAGCGCGTCCGTGAAGCGCCTGCCAGGGTTCTCCGTCTGTCTGCGCGACTTGGATCGGATGATTATCCAAGACATACCCGCCCCGATCCCCTGTATCCCAACGGTTCCGCGCGGCGCGGCTACGCAGGCGCGTGCGTGGACCAGACGCGGATACCCAGTTCCGCAACCATTCCTCCACATACGTCGCTTTTCGGTCATTCCCGCATGCGCATACCGATCCCCTGTACCTCAGCTTTCCATAGCGGCGCAGCCACGTGGACGCGCGCGTGTGAACAGCGAGCGAAGTGACCACATTCCGTGAACGGTTCCGAAACAAAGCCGGGACAGAATCGCCGAGTTAGTGACCACAAAACATGAAAGAATTCAGCGCTTTACACGGAAGGCGAATAGCGGTAACTTAAATTTGCAACTGAAGGGGGTATGCACGATGCGCAGCATAGCTGCTTTTATTGTGTAGCACTTCAGACACCACAACCAATTTCTGGTTGGGGAGAGCCATCTCGCTAGGTCGATAGGCTCTGCTTGGCGTTAACGGTTGCATTTTCACCCGAGATCAAACGGGGCGGAGATGCACGGCGTGGCGCTTTTTGATGTCCCCATCATCTCTGCTCCTTAAGGAACGGAGACAATGCAGGACACCCCCGAAAAATTCATCGCGCTCAACGAAGCCGCAAACCGGCTCGGTATTCACCTTTGGGCTCTGCGCCGCGCTGTAAAGCGTGGTCACGTCCCGAGCTATGCGCCGTTTGGAAAACGCCGCTTGGTCCGGCTTTCCGAAGTCGTCGCCACAATCGAAACCTTCCGGCAGGGAGGTTCCGATGAGCGCTGAATTCTCCCTACCCGACTTCATTTCCGCCTTCTACGGCTCCTCATTCGAGGGCAAGTTGCCGATGTGGAGCCTCAAAACCAAGAGAACAAGCTCGTACGGGCCGGGAGACATCTCCCGGCTCGTTCGCGATGTCGAGAAGCGGAAGCATACGGAGGACCTGTATCTCGGAGCGGCTACCCAGTCGGGTGACCTCGGCCCCCAATCCCGTGGCTCGAACGACACCGCCATCTCGCTTCCGGGCATATTCGCCGACATTGATTTTGCTAACGCAAAGGATAGCGCCAAGCGGTATCCGCCCGACAGTGACACCGCCCTTGGCCTCATCCAGTCGTTCGAGGCGAAGCCGTTCCTGATTCAGAATAGCGGCAATGGTCTCCACGTCCTCTACGCGTTCGACAAGCCGCTGGTAATGCGCAATCGCGAAGATCGGCGCAGGGCGCAAGCCATCCTGCGGCAGTTCAGCCGCAAGCTAGTCGCCCATTTTGGGCGTGCCGGTTATGAGATCGACAATGTCAGCGATCTTGCCCGCGTCTTCCGCGTGCCGACGACATTCAACCATAAGTCGCGCACGCCGAAGCCTGTGATAGTCATCGCGTACAATCCAGATAATCGGCTCCCGCTGGCCGATCTGGAACAGGAACTGCCTCCGGTTGGCAGCGAGCCGCCGAGGATAACCTCGGCATCTCGTGCTGACCATTTTGCGATCCAGCAGGAATGTCCGTGGTATGGCCATTACACCGGAGAAGGCGCGACGACGGCCGATGAACCCAACTGGTACGCCACGGCGTCGATCACGGTGCGCTGCCAGAACGGTGAGCGCATCTTCCACGAGTATAGTGCGCAGCATCCCCACTATAGTGAGCGGGAGGCCAACACCAAGCTCAGGCGTGCGCTTGAGGATGCAGGTCCCCGCACCTGCGATTCCATCTGCTCGGAGCTCGGCAACGGACGCTTCTGTGACGGCTGCCAGCATCGCGGCAGTATTACGTCTCCGATCCAGCTTGGCAGCGTATACGATCCGGGCTTCACGGGACCGAGGCCCCTTGGCTACACGAAGGAGGGCCATTTCGCGCTGCTCGATCCGGTGCGGAAGATCGTCATCCTGGCATCGGCGCAACAGCTTCTTGCGGAACAATATCTGCTCGGTTTGGCAGGATCGAGGTTCTGGCGACAGCGGTTTCCGGGTCGAAAGCCCGGATCGACTAACTACAGGGCAGCCGGCGAAGCTCTGATAGATGCCTGCCGCCGCGCGGGTCCGTTCAACCCCCTGCGCATTCGCGGCCGTGGTGTCTGGCTTGAGAACGATAAGGTCATCGTCAATCTCGGGCAGCCGGTCGAAAGCGCGAAGTTCCTCTACCTCTGCTTCGAGGGCATCGTGCTGGATGACGGGCCGAGTTTCGATGCCCAGCGCCTCCGCGATCACCTCCGGCTCTACAATTGGCGCAACCCGCAGGATGCCGGGCTGTTGTTTGGCTGGCTTGCGATGGCACCGATCTGCGGCGCTCTGGTTTGGCGGCCTCATGCCTTCGTCTATGGGCCGGCGAGGTCGGGCAAGACCACCATCCATACGGTCGCCTCCATCGTGTTGAACCCGCTGGCGATCTCGGCAGATGGCCAAAGCACCGAGGCCGGCATCCGTCAGACGCTCGGACCGGATAGCCTGCCGATCCTGCTGGACGAGTTCGAGAGCGACCAGAACGGTTCGACGCTGCGCAACATCCTCCGGCTCGCCCGTAGCGCCTCGTCGGCAGACACGCCGCTGCTGAAGGGCACGCCGGAGGGCAAGGCGATGAGCTTCAGCCTGCGCACCACCTTCCTGTTCAGCGCCATCAACCCGCGCGGCATGTCGCCGGCCGACCAGTCGCGTATCTCCATGTTCGAGCTGCTGATGCACGAGAACGACCGGGAGGTGGCAAGGCGCATCGCCGAGGACGAGGCGTATTTCCGCTCCACGGGCTCGGCATGGTGTACCCACATGATCGGGCTCGCCCATCTGGTGCAGCCGGCCGCCGACGCCATCGACATCCACCTGACGGGGGATCGCCGGCATCGCCAGAACATGAGCATCCTGATCGGGGCGGGCTTCGTTGCCCTGAACGGCAGAATTCCGACCGACGAGGAAGCGCAGGCGCTCGCCGCCGAATACGCCCCTGCAATTGAGCGGCACGCCCTTGAGGTCTACCGCGACGATGCGCAGGAATGCCTAGACCACCTCATGTCCTATGTCGTGGACGGCTATCCTCTCGGCCATTGGCTCGCCTGCCTCCGCGATGAGCAGCAGCGGCGCGGCAACGATTTCGCAGACGCCGAGCGGATCGTCGCGAACTACGGCATGCGGGTGAACGCCGAAGGCGAGGCCGCAGGCTTCTACATCGCCAACGGCGCTCCAGCGATGGAAGAGGTGTTCCGGGGCACGCCGTGGGCGCAGCGGGCATGGGAAAGGGCCATCCGCAAGCTGGATGGGGCGTTTGTTCCGCGAGATCCCGTTCATTTCACGATGCTGAGCAAGAAGCGGGCCACGGGCATTCCACTCTCCTATCTGCCCGAGAAGCCGCTACCCCTCGGCGCGAAAGGGCCATTTTGATGCGCCCGGACGGACGGACACCTACACACTATGGGAGGGGGAGGGTAGGTGCCGCCGCGCCGCCGCGCCGCACCCCTATACCGGTGCCCTATAGGCGTCCGTCCGTCCGCCGTGCCGTCCGGGCTGGACCCATCGGAATGCCAGAACGCTACTCCGGCGCTTGCCACGGTCCGTTTCGGTGTTCTGCCGTTCGTCGTTTCCATCGTTCCCGCAAGATATTCGCCGACAACGATTTCAACCTCGATGGGCTGGGAATCCGAAATACCCGAGGCCGCGTCGTCTCGCGGCTTTGCTTCCCAACAACCGGGCTAGGTAACTGTTTCGGTTACAGTCTTCGTCGTTTCACGGACTTCTCCGGGCCTCTGGCGATTACTTGTGCCGGTCACCTCGCCGTGATTTTTTTCGGGCTTTTTTGTCTGACGAGAGGTTCCCCATGAACGACTTCAAGATTTCCATTACGACCACGACGCGTCGCCGCAAGCTGAGCGACGGCACGGTGCGCGAACATCATCAATGGTATTGCGAGTACCGCGAGCCGCAGACGCGGAAGCGTCGCCGTCGCGCCTTCAACCGCAAGAAGGATGCTGAGGCGTTTCGTAACAGCTTGCTGCTGAAGGTGGCGGAAGGCAGCAGCTTCATTGACGAGCGCAAGGCCCCGATCGTCTCCAAGGCCATCGATCACTGGCTCCAGACTAAGGAGGGCAGCGTCAAGCCTTCGACGCTGAGGGGATATAAGGTCTCCGTGAATGGAGCTATCCGTGGCCCGCTGCTGATCGGGACGAAGCAGGAAAGGGCCGACTACACCGAAAAGGGCATCGCCCCGAAGAACGCCCGTTTCATCAAGCTGCTCGGCCACATCAAGCTGACTGACCTAAACACGGCCACGATTCGAGCTTGGTATAAAACTGTGACGGAGCAGTGCGGCGCGTACACGGCAAGCAGAGCTAAGAGCCATTTGCGTTCCATCCTCGCGCTTGCCGAGGAAGATTTTGGTATCCGAGCCCCCAGCCTTCCCACAGGCTTGCCGCGCAACCGATCCAGAGCCAAAAAAGCAATCTTGTTGCCGGAACACATCGCCAAGCTGATCGCGGCGGCGCGCGAGGACGCGGAACACGGGATATACTATGCCTTTGCCTTCCTCGCCGGAACTCGGCCGTCCGAGCAGTTGGGCCTGCTGTGGAGCGAAGTGGACTTCGACAAGTACGTCATCCGCATCCGGCGCATACAGGAGCGCGACGGCTCGCTCACGGAGATGACCAAGACCGAGGCAGGCACCCGCGACATTCCCATGAGCGCCGTCCTGCGCGAGATGCTGCTGGCATGGCGCGTCCGTTGCCCGCGAAAGGGCAAGGAGCTGCACCGCGTCTTCCCCGGTCCCGGCCGCTTGCAGGAATGGCCGAAGCCGCGCCTCGGCGGTGGCGGGCCGCTGCTCTACCAGAACTTCCGCAAGCGGTATTGGGCTCCGGCGTTCAAGGCGATGAAGCTGCCCTACGTCACGCCGCACTCTGCCCGCCATTCGTTCATTTCCACGTTGCAGATGCAGGGGATCGAGGTGGCCTTGGTCGCGCAGATCGCCGGTCATGCGAACCCGACCGTGACTTTGAGCCACTATAGTCAGGCCGTACGCGATGGGTCCGCCGCTATCGAGGCGTTGGACAGGGCCTACGGGAGCTAGGCGAGGGAGCGCCGGGCACAGGGGCAGCGCGGTATGGCTACGCCGCGCGCCGCCGACCATACGCCCGCTGGCGCAGGGCCGGTTCCCGGCCCATGCGGCCGTGCCGGCAGCAGCGCCCGTCCGTGGCCGCCCCGTGCCGTAGGAACGGCATGTGGCAGCGCCGCAACAAGCCGAATTCGTGTAACTATCTGATATCACGCATATAATTGTGCAGCGATTCCGGGCGTGTTTTCCTGTCCTGTTGGACAGGAGAGAACGTGATGCACATCATGGTGAGGCATAAACGCACCGGCGCGGAGGAATGGATCCCGCTCGAGAAGGCGGCGGAGCTGCTGGGCCTCCCCGCCGATGAGATCGAGGCGGCGCTCGAAGAGTTCGGCGAGTGCGAGTGCGAGGATCACATCGCCATCGAGCCCGACTGACGGGCGGGACCAGCCATTCCCGAACAGAGCGCGGGCGTCGGCACCACCGACGCCCGCTCTTTATTATATGGCCGCTTCCGGGCGGAATGGCTCGATACTCCCCCCTCGCGCGGGTCCCTTCCGAGCCGATGCCGGGGGACCCGTTCGGTCCTGCGACGGGCTACGGTGAATACGTCGTGCGTCACAGCGGAACATCGCTTTACACCCTAGCTTTTTCCTTATAAGGATTGGGTTATAAGGAATTTACTGTGAGTGAGGACTATGAACACAACCCCTATGACCCAACTGAAAATCGATATGGATGTCTATAAAGCGATAGAGGCGGCTCGAGAGAGCTTCAACGAAAGCCAGAACGACATCCTGCGTAGAATGTTGTTGCGTGGCACAGGAGCTATCATCCCACCCGCAAATATGCAGCAGCAGGGTGTCACTGTTGCTAGAGCCGAGCGAACGACTGGGGATTATGGCTTCCTGCTTAACGGCCAATCCTTTTCGTTTACCAGCTTGAAGAGCGCCTATCGGAGCTGTCTTCTAGAGCTTGCGGCACAAGACCCGGCCTTTCTTCCCAATCTATCCAAGGAAGAGACGTCCGCGAGGCGTATCGTGGCTACAGACCCCAAGGAACTCTACAAGAAGACACCGCATTTGGCTGATGAGTTCGCGGAGGTTCTGACGGAAGGTTGGTGGTACGACACCAACCTTTCGCAGCAGCAAGTTGAGAGTCGCCTTCAGACCGCTTGCAAGGTAGCGGACCTGAAATTTGGAGCGGATTTGACGTTGATTTTCCCCTGATAGCGTCGATGACGCCGGCTTGGTGTCAACGGCGGAGCAAAACCAGGCCATTGGGCGGCGCAAAAGTAGGCCACTTGGCGGCGCATTCGGGGAACGTCGGGAGGGCGTAGCCCGACCAGAGTTTCCCGAATGCGGCGTCGGCGTTCTTATGGGGTGGTGTCGGCGGCTTTTCGGGCCCTGCTTTGCGCGAGGCGATAGCTGTCGCCATTCATCTCGGTGCGAACGTGGTGGGTCAGGCGGTCCCGAGGCGCGTACCAACGAGGCCTCGTTCCAGCGTTTCGGTCCATTCGTCGAAGGGCAGATTGCTGGTGATCAGCGTCGATCCGCGTTCACTGTGGGAGACCAGTTCGAACGAAAGCTCGCTCGGTCTTTGACAGCAGCACAAAAGCCCAACTCGTCGATGATGAGCATTTCGTGGCGGCCATCCAGCGCAGCTGGAAGACAGACGACGTTCGTCGCGGGCCTCCATCATCGCTGACGAGCGGCCGCCGTGGTAAAGCCGGATCCTTCTGGCAGGCTGCCAGGCCAGGACCGATCGACAACATGGGTCGCCGGTGCCGCTGGGCTGACGCGATGACGTTTCTCGCGGCGCTCGATCCAGTTCGCGGCGCGCCGGTTCAGCACCAGCATCTTGTTGAGCTTCGGGATGGCGAGAAGTCGGCATGTCGAGGCTCTTGGCGGCCAGGAACTTCGCAGCATGATGCACGGCGCTCGACCATCCTGCGCTCCCGGTCGATCAGTTCCAGCTCGACAGCCTGGCAAGATAGCGAACATGATCCGCGCCCTCGAACCGCGCGCATTGCCAGGCGAACCAGTGCTCGCACGCAGGAAGGTCGGCGAACTTCAAGGTCTTGAGGTGATGAACGAGCAGGAGTTCGGAGCATCGCCCACTCCTGCCAGTTCTCTCGATCAGCAGGCGCATATAGGCCTTGGCCGACGTCGTCTCGACGGTGGCTCTGGAGCAGATAGGGATAGATGTCAGGTGCCAGCCTGGGCGGCCTGCGCTCGGCCGAGCACAGGACGGGTGCTTCAGTGACATCGACCGATCGACGCCCGGTCAGTGCCTGCTTCACGGCTGCGTGCAGGTCGGCCAGATCGAAGCTTTCCATCAGGCGCAGCGCGCGCAGCGGGCGCGCCAGCCCTGTTCGTCGCGACCTCCATGAGACGGCGCAGTGTGATCGAACGCCTCCGGCAGTTGGCTGCTGCAAGGACCGCCCTGGTCGAGCGCGTTGATCTTCTGCTCGATCAGCGGCAGGTAATACAACGGATCGAAGACAACCTCTTCGCGCTCTAGCTGCGCGGATGGCGGGCAATGATGTCCCCGCCGCAGCCGATCACCACCCGCGTCGAGCGGCCACGATTCAAACGTCCCGCATGTGTGGGCGACGGAACTGGGGTGCGATCGTTGGTCCTGGCGACGCACCAGCGCCTGCAGGACGACGCTGGCCTGGTCGCAGGCCTCGAAGGGCGATGCCGGCAGCGGCCGCATCGCGGCAGATCGCGCAGCAAGCGTTCGCCGATGATCGTCGCCTCGTGCCCGCAGCCGGTCGCTCTGGCGCTTACGGCACTGCTCCTCAAGCCACAGATTGAACCTCGTCCCACGATGCAAAGCGCGGGATCAGCACCGTGAAGTTGCGCCAGGCATGGCGACCAGTCCTTCAACGCTGCCTTGTCGTGTTGCCTTGCCGGGACGGGCATGGCGATCCCGGATCAGATGAGTGGGACAGGAAGCCGCTGAACAGCGCCGCCCGCTGCGTGCCGTCGGGCAGGATCTTCGCCACCGGGCAACGGTGGACCTGTCATGGAAACGTCGACTGCGGCACGGCGCCGAAGAAAGGCGAAGGCATGGATATGGCCGTCCGCAGGCCTCAGGCTGCAGCCGCAGGATAGGCGCGAACATAGAACGGTCGCTATGCGGCAGATCGAGCACGAAGAAGTGCGCCTTCTGCTCCACGCCGCCGATGACCACCATAGCCTCGCCAAAGTCGGCCTGTGCGTGCCCGGCCGGGTGCCGTATTAACCGCGTGAACATCTCCTAACGCGTCATCGATGTTTATGTAGTCCTTGATGATCGTATAGCCGCCGGTGATGCCCGTGCCAGCTCGTGTTGATCGGATCCGTTTGGCCGTATGGCGCTGGCATACGCGGAACCGCCCAGTCCGCCTCAAGCCAACGATCGATGATCGCGATGAACGCGTCCAGCTTCGGACATGAACCGGAGCCTGCCGCCGATAGCCGGGCGGAACCGAATAGAAAGCCATCATCTTGCGAACCGTGTCGCGTGAGATGCTTGAAATGCCTGGATGCCTCGCGCTGGCTCATGCCCCCGTCGCAAGCAACCCGAACCTTCAGATATAATTCCACGGTGTAGATCCCTCATCCCTCCCTGCGCTGCGCAGAAGGGAAATAGGTGGCCGGATTTTACGCCGCCCGCAGCAGGACTATCCCGCCGCTACCGTGGTCTAGTTTTCCACCGCCGTTCTCACTGTGGCAGGACGACTTCGTCGCCTTCGTCATCGGCTGCTCGCTCTCCTTCGAGCAGGCCATCCTCGACGCGGGCGTGCCGATGCGGCATGTCGAGAGCGGCGTCGACTGCCCGATGTACATCACCAACATCGAGACCAAGGCCAGCGGCCCGTTCCGCGGCGGCATGGTCGTGTCGATGCGGCCGTTCTCCCCGGCCAACGTGGTGCGGGTGACACAGGTCACGACCCGCTTCCCCTCCGTCCACGGCGCGCCGGTCCATATCGGCCGGCCCGACCTTCTGGGCATCGACATCGACAAGCACGATTTCGGCGTCGCCTCGGACATGCGCGACGACGAGATCCCGGTGTTCTGGGCCTGCGGCGTCACGCCCCAGAGCGCCATCCGCCAGGCGAAGCCGCGCATCTGCATCACCCACAATCCGAGCCACATGCTGGTGACGGATCATCTGTCCGCAACCCAGGCAATCATCTGAACCGGGCTGTCCCGGCCGCTCCACGGCGACCGGGATGCCTGCCCCGTCCCGCAGGCCGTCCACCCCGGAGGAACCCCATGACAACGCAATTCGACACGGTGATCCGCGGCGCGACGGTCGTCGGCAGGGGCGGCGAGGAAAGGCTGGACATCGGCATCCGCGACGGCAGGATCGCGGCGCTGGGCGCGCTGTCGCCCGACGCGGCGGCGGCGATCGTCGACGCGCAGGGGCTGCACGCCCTGCCCGGATGCATCGACCTTCAGGTTCACTTCCGCGAACCGGGAATGACGCACAAGGAGGACATCGAAAGCGGCTCGCGCGCCGCGATCCTCGGCGGCGTCACCTGCGTCATGGAATCGGCCAACACCAGCCCGCCGGTGGCGGACGCGGCCGGGCTCGAAACGAAGATCGCGCTGGCCGAAGGCCGGCTTCATTGCGACGCCGCCTTCGCCTTCGCCGCGACCGTCGACAATCTCGACCTGCTCGCCGGGGCGGAGGCGACGCCCGGCTGCGCCGGCATCGAGATCTTCATGTCGACGACCACGGGCGGCATCGTCGTCGACGACGATGCCCTGATCAACGCGATCTTCCGGCGCGTCGCCCGGCGCGTCATGGTCCATGTCGGGGACGAAAGCCGGCTCAACGCCCGCGCCGCCGAGCACATCCGCCCCGGCGACGTGCGCTCGCACGGCGACTGGCGCGACCCGCGCATGGCCTGCATCGGTCTGGAGCGCGTGGTCGCCGCCGCGCGGCGCCACGGAAAGCGCGTCCACGTCATGGGCGTGTCTTCAGCCGAAGAATGCGCCCTGCTGGCGCGGAGCCGCGACGTCGCGACGGGCGACGTGACGATCAACCACCTCGCATTCGCGGCGCCCGGCGTCTACGACCGCTTCGACGTGCTGGCGCTGATGAACCCGCCCATTCGCGGCGAAGAGCATCGCAGCGCGCTGTGGGACGCGCTGAATGCCGGGGTCATCGATGCCATCGGCACCGACCACGCGCCGCACCTGCCCGAGGAGAAGCAGGTGCCCTATCCCAAGGGCGCGGCGGGCATTCCCGGCGTCCAGACGTCCCTGCCGTTCATGCTGACGGCGGTGGCGCAGGGGCGCATCACGCTCGGGCGCGCCGTCGCGGCCCTCTCCTCCACGCCGGCCGCTATTCTCGGCTTCGAGGACAAGGGCGAGATCGCCGTCGGCAAGCATGCCGACATCGTCCTCGTCGATCTCGGCAGGACATGGCGCGTCGACGAAACATGGCTCCGCAGCCGTTGCGGCTGGTCGCTCTTCGACGGCGAGGACTTCACCGGCCGGATCGAGGCGACCTTCCTGCGCGGCCAGCTCGTCGCGAGCGGCGGCGAGACCGTCCTGCCGCCGCAGGGCCGCACCGTGGGGCGCTGAGAAGCGCGCGACGGAGCCGGCCCGGTTCGCCGTCGATCCTCAGGGCTGGGGCTTGCGGGCGATCATCATGTCGCTGAAGCCGGTCTGGATCACCTCGTCGGCGGGATCGAGGAGGTCGAACCGGCGCTCGATGATCCCGGTCGCGCCGGACGAGACGAGCCGCTTGCCGGTTATCTCCATCTGCACGATCAGCGTGGTGCCGATCAGGATCGGCTTCCTGAACTGCCAGTCGCGGATGTTGAGCATGGCGAGCGCCGAGGTCTCGAATATGCCCCACTGGTTCATCGCCCCGGTGATGAGCGACAGGCCGAAGATGCCGGCGACGATGCGCTGGCCGAAGCGGCTCCGGCGCGCGTAGTCCTCGTTGCAATGGATCGGGTTCCAGTCGCCCGACAGCATCGAGAACATGGTGCTGTCGGCCTCGGTGACGGTGCGGCCGGCCGTGCGCCAGCGCGCGCCGGTCTCGATGTCCTCGTAATACAGCGTGCTCATGCCTGCAGCTCCCCGGACAGTTCCAGCTTTCCGCCGATGATCGTCTCGCCGCGCTGGTTGCGGACCCAGACGCTATAGTCGCCTGTCCCCTTCGACAACTCGCCCCCGGCCGTGACCGTGTCGCCGGGCCGGACCGGCGCCGTGAACCGCACGCGCAGCCGCGCGGGGCAGACATTGCCGGGGCACAGGTCCTCGATCATGATCCACAGCAGCCCGAGCGACATGGTGCCGTGCGCGATCGTGCCGCCCATCGCCGTCGACGCCGCGAAGTCCGGGTCGGTATGGATCGGATTGGCGTCGTTGGTCAGCCGGGCGTAGAAGTCGATCTCCGCCTGGGTGATCGTCAGGCTTTGCGGTTTCATCGTGTCGTCCTACCTCGCCCAGGCGATCTTCATGGTGCCCGTCGCGTATTCGCGGCCGCTTTCGCCGTCATAGGTGCGGGTGCGGATGTGGATCCAGCGGCGGCCGTTGCGCACCTCCTTGCGGGCGCACTCGACGTCGGTGACGACGGTGTCGCCGATCCTCGGCAGGTCGCCGATGTCGTAGCTCTGCTCGCCATGGATGTTGCCGGGAGGCCTGACCGGGCAGGCCTCCATATAGGCGCACATCTTGATGATGGGCAGGAACCCGATCGGGATGCGCCCGCCCGCGGCGGCGCCGGACGCGCGGCCGTAAAGGTCGCGCCACTGGGCGACGAGGTCCGGGCGGATCCGGTAGCGGCTCTCGCCGAGCTTGCGGTTCTCGACGAAATCGTCAAACAGCATCGGGGCTCTCCACGGCGGCGAAGGGCGCGGGCTGCCCGTCCGGCGTGTCGGCGGCGAAGCCGACCGTGACCGCGGCGCCGATCGCCACCCGCCCCCTGCCCTGCATCATCAGCCGCGGCCCCTCGTCGAGGTCGACGAGGCAGATCACGTAGGGCGTGCGCGCGGCGAAGAAGGCGTTTGAGCCGCGATGGACCTCGGTGAAGGAGGCGACCGTGCCGCGCCCCGACGCCGTGGCCGGTGACAGGTCGCGGCCGCCGCAGGCGCGGCAGGTGAAGAAGGCGGGGAGCTGCCAGCTCGCGCAATCGTCGCAGCGCGCCATGACGAGGCGCTGCTCGGCGCAGCCTTCAAGGTAGCCGCTGTAGGGTGGCGCGTAATCGTCGGGCGCTGGCATGCTCAATCCCTCGCAAGAACAAGGCTGCAATGGGCGGAGAGGATCCCGCCGTCATTGTGCACGAAGCCGATTTTCTGCCCCTGCGCCTGCCGCGCCCCTGCGGTGCCGCGCAACTGCTCGACCACCTCGACGACGTGGAACATCCCGCCCGCCGCGCCGGAATGGCCGAAGGAGAGAAGGCCGCCATGGAGGTTCAGCGGGTGCTTGCCGTAGCGCGAGAAGACGCCGGAAGCGACGGCGCGCCCGGTCTCGCCGGGCTGGACGAAACCCATGGATTCGAGCTGCACCGCCAGCGTGATGGTGAAGCTGTCATAGATGCCCAGCACGCCGATATCGTCGTGGCGCACCCCCGCCTCGGCCATCGCCCGGGCGGCGGCGTCCTTGCAGGCGAACTCAGTCAGCGACCGGGCGGCGACGATGTGCTCGTGGGTGTGGGCCTGCCCCGCGCCGATGACGCGCACCGCCGGGCGGGCGGCGTCGGCGCGCCCGTCCTCGGCGCTGACCACCACCGCCGCCGCGCCGTCGGAGATGAGGCAGCAGTCGAGCATGTGCAGGGGGCTCGCGATCATGCGCGAGGACAGGACGTCGTCCCGGCTTATCGGCTCGCGCATGTGCGCCAGCGGATGCAGCGCGGCGTGGGCGCGATGCAGTACGGCGATGTCGGCGAGGTCTTCGCTGGTGGTGCCGTAATCGGCCATGTAGCGCTGCGCCACCAGCGCGTAGGCCGCCGGGACGCTGATGCCGAAGGGCTGCTCGAACACCGGATGGCCGATGCGCGACAGCAGCGCCACCGTCCCGTCGCGGCCCACCCCGGTCAGGCGGTTGTCGCCCAGCGCCACCAGCACGTTGCGGCAGCGCCCCGAGCGCACGAGATCGACGGCCTGCATCACCAGGATGGCCGCCGTCGCGCCGCCGGCCTGCACGGCGGCGCAGACCTTCGGCGCCAGCCCCAGCCCCTCGCTGAGCACGGACGCCAGCATCAGGTGCGGATAGCTGATGGAATAGGCGGTGAGGAAGCCGTCGATGTCGGCGGGCCCGAGCGCGGCGTCGCGCAGCGCCGCCAGCGCGGCCGAGGAGATGAGGCCCGGCGCGTTGCTGCCTTCCAGCCGCCCGACCGGCGTGATGCCGACGCCCGAAACGAAGGGGGAGATCATCCGCGCGCCCCCCTGCCGTCAGGGCGCGCGGCGGGCCCGGCGCTCAGCGCCTGTCTTCGTAGTCCGGCACCGCGCCGTTGCGGGTCAGCTCCGCGGCAAGCTCCTTGAGCCGGGTGCCGATGGCATCCAGCTGCGCCTCGGAAAAGCGGTTGCCCACCCAGATGGTCGACAGGCCCATGGACGGCACGCCGCTGCGGCTGTCGATCATGACGCCGATGCCGTTGACGCCGATCTGGAAGTTCTCCCGGTCGGTGCCGTAGCCCAGCCGCCGGGCGCTCTCCACGCCCTGCCAGTATTCCTCGAAGGTCGGGGCCGCCTGCCAGCGCAGCGTCCTGAACTGCTCCTGAAGCCCGGCCCGGTCCATGCCGATGCTGGCCGCGAAGCTGCGCCCGATGGCGCCGATGAGCGCCGGGAAACGCTGGCCGATGACGAGCTGGACCCGGATCGCCGCGTCCATCGGCTCGGTCTTGTCCACCAGCGTCAGGCGATAGGCCGACGTCCGCTGCCACAGCAGCACGGTGACGCCGTAGGCCTGCGCGACCTGCTCCATATAGGGCCGGATCAGCGGGATGGCGCCCTGCCTGAGCAGGCTCGACGCCACCTCCAGAACGCCCAGCGCCAGCGAATAGTGCTTGGCGACGGGGTCGAAGCGCAGCCAGCCGAGATGGGTGAAGGTCTTGAGAATGTTGAAGCAGGTGCTGGGATTCAGCCCGAGCGACTGCGATATCTGCGCCACGCGCAGCGGCTCGTTGCTCTGGCTGATGAGACGCAGGATAGCGATGCCGCTGACCAGTGCGGGGACGAGTTTCGGGGGGTTCTGCATCATTCTGCATATAGAATACCGTTTCTGACCTCGTCAAGGCGACCGGAAACGTCGGGATCTGGCGGCTCATCCGTGCTTCCTCAGACTGTCTTCGCGCGGCGCGGACGGCCGAAGACGCGGTGGGCGTCCCACGCCTTGTCGTTCGGCAGGGCGCGCAGCTTGTGGCGCTCGACCTCGCGCTTGGTAGCCGAGCGGGGGAACTCCTCGACCTGCTCGATGAAGCGCGGCAGCTTGAACGTCGCCATGCGCGGCAGCGCCCAGCGATAGAGCTCGGCGGGGTCGACGACGGCCTCGCTGCGGACAAACGCCTTGACGGCCTCCTCGCCGAGCTCGGACGGCACGCCGATGACGATGACCTCCTCGAGGCCGGGATAGAGGCTGAGCACGTTCTCGACCTCGTAGGCCGAGACGTTCTCGCCGTTGACGCGCAGCCAGTGCGCGTGGCGGCCGACGAAGAACAGGTATCCGTCCTCGTCCACATAGCCGAGATCGCCCGTGTGCAGCCACAGGTTGCGCCAGCATTCAAGCGTGCGCTCGGGGTGGTTCAGATAGCCCAGCATGAAGGTGTGGGCCTGTTTGGGCCGCAGGCAGATCTCGCCGATGGTGCGCGGCGGCACCGGGCGGTCGCTCGTGTCAAGGATGGCGATGTCGCAGCGCTCGCCGCCCCTGCCGTTCGATTCCGGCTTCGGCGAGCCGACGGGGTTGTGGACGATCAGCACGCCGCCGCTCTCGGAGAGGGAGTAGACGTTGACGGTCTCGACGCCGAAGCGCTCGCGGAAGGTCTGGCCGACGCCTTCGGGCACCTGCGTCAGGACGCCGATGGCGACGCGCGCCCGGTGGTTGCGGTCCTGCTCGGACGGCGGCTGCTGGCACAGCAGCGTGACCATGGTGCCGATCGGGTCGAGGACCGTCGCGCCGGTGTCGCGCACGCGCTCCCAGAAGCGGCTGACGCTGAACCAGCGCTCCAGATGGGTCGGAATGCCGGCGACGTAGGGGCCGATCAGGCCCAGCATCAGCCCGGAATTGTGGAACAGCGGGCAGACGCTGTAGTGGCAGTCGCCGGGGCGGACGTCGAAGGCCTCGATGTAGCGGTAGCCGGCGGCGATCCAGGCGAATTGCGGCAGCAGCACGCCCTTGGGCATGCCCGTCGTGCCGCCGGTATAGATCACCACCGCCGGATCGCCCGGCCCGAGCTCGACATCCGGGCACGGGCCCGCGCCCGCGAGCAGCGCGGCGAAGGGTTCCGGCCCATCCTCTACGCCGTCGATCAGGACGACCGGAAAGGCCGGCGTCCGGTCGGCGACGTCCTTCAGCTTGGGAAAGTTCTCGGCATCGACCACCATCAGCGACGGCGCGAGGTCGCGCAGGCAATAGGCGAGGTCTTCGCCCAGAAGGCCGACATTCAGCGGCGCCCACACCGCGCCGAGCTTCATGCAGCCGAACCAGGTCAGGACCTGCTCGGGGCAGTTGTAGGCGAAGCTGACGACGCGGTCGCCCCTGGCGATGCCGCGCGCGGCGAGGCCGGCCGCCACGCGGTCCGAGGCCGCGTCGACCTCGCGATAGCTCATCGCGCGGCCGGCGATCTCGAAGGCGAGGTCGTCGGGCCGTTCGCGGCCCCGCGCCCGCACGAGCGCGGCGATGGTGTCCCACTGGGCTGTCATGGGCGCGGTCATGGCTGCGGTCTCACCTCGGCAGGATCTTGCGGTTCTGGAGCTCGCCGAGCAGCTCGACGAACATCGCCTCGGTGTCGATGCAGTCGGCGAAGCCGGCCTGCCGGATCTTGATCGTGCTCATATGGTGCGGGTTGGGGCGCTGGCCGTAGCCGAGGAGGAAGTCGGCGAACTGCCAGGACGGCACGATCTCCTTGTACTTGTAGGGCTGGAGGCCGTATTTCGCGACCATCGCGTCCCAGACCGGCTCGTTCTCGGGCATGACGCGCGCCAGCGAGAAGGGATGCGCGGGCGCGAGCTCCATGCCGAACAGCTCGGCGACCTTCGGCCAGACATTGTGCCAGACATAGACGTCGCCATTGGTGATGTTGAACACCTCGTTGTGGCTGTTGGGGCTGGTGGCCGCCCATTCGATCGCCCTGGCGATCAGGCGCGCGTCGGTGGCCTCGCCGATGCGCTCGACGCCGCCCGGGAAGCGCAGCGGCATGCCGTATTCGCGCGAGACCGAGGCGAACACGCCGATGGCGGTGATGATGTTCAGCGGCGAGCCGATGGCGATGCCGCAGACGATCTGCGGCCGCAGGATCGACCACGTCCAGTCCTTGCCCTGCTGCTCCTCCGCGATCCAGTCCATCTGGTTGTAGTAGAAGTTCGGCGGCATGTAGCGCGGGTCGCTCTCGCGGGCCGGCTGGCGGAACGGCCCGAGATGGCCGCCATAGGCCTTGGTGCCCTGGAGCAGCGTGATGTGCCGCAGGCCCGGATTGTTCTTCTCGACGTTGCGCACGAGGTTCTGCAACATGGCGAGGTTGGTCGTCACATGGTCCATCTCGGACCAGCCGCGCGTCACGTCGCTCTTCTCGTAGACCGCGGTATAGGCGATGTGGGTGATGCCGCGCAGCTCGGAAAGCTTGGCGGCCGAATCCGCGTCGTCGCGCAGGTCGACCTGCACCCAGTCGGCGCGGGTCGGGAAGTCCGGCGCGCGGCGCGCCGCGCCGACGATCTGCCAGTCCTGAAGCGTCTCGAAATGCTCGAGCACGCAGCGCCCGACAGCGCCGAGGGCGCCGACAATCAGAATCTTCTTCACGCGATGTCTCCTGTCGTCAGAAATATTCGATGAGGCGTCGGCGATCCGTCAGCGGCTCGGGCGCGCCGGCATAGACGACGCGTCCGGTGCGCAGGATCATCACGCTGTTGGCGATGGGCAGGCTCTTCTCGACGTTCTGCTCGACGAGGAGGATCGCCGTGCCGAGCGCGTCGCGGATCGCGGCGACGCTTTCCATCACCGAGCCGACCAGGCTGGGGGCAAGGCCGATCGAGGGCTCGTCGAGGATCAGGAGCCGCGGCGACAGCACAAGCGCCATGCCGATGGCCAGCATCTGTTGCTGGCCGCCCGAAAGCGTGCCGGCGCTCTGCCTGCGCCGCGCCGCGAGCACCGGGAACAGCGCGTAGACCTTGTCCATCTCCGCCTGCACCCGCGCCTTGTCGTTGAGCACGAAGCCGCCGAGACGAAGGTTCTCCTCGACCGTCAGCCGGCTGAAGACGGGATGGCCCTGCGGGACGAAGGCGAAGCCCTGCAGCACGTTCTCGCGCGGGTCGCGGCCGCCGATCTCCTCGCCGGCGAGGCGGACATGTCCCGCGCGCGGCCGGATCAGGCCGAACAGCGACTTGACCAGCGTCGACTTGCCCGCGCCGTTGTGGCCCAGCATCAGGAGGATGGCGCCGGCATCGATGGAGAAGCTGACATCGGTGCAGACGGGGCGCTTGCCGTAGCCGACCGAGAGGTTGGATACGGCGAAGAAATGGGGTGCCGTGGTCATTGGATGTAGTTCTCCAACACGCGCGGATTGTTCATCAGCTCCTCGGCGCTGCCCTTGGCCGCCACCTCGCCGGATTCGAGATAGAGAACCTCGTTGCAGACCTCGCGGATCACCTCGAGATTGTGCTCGATCAGGCAGATCGTGCGCCCCTTGGCCGCCATCTCGCGCAGCACCGGCAGCACGCGCGCCAGCGTGTTCGGATCGAGGCCCGACAGCGGCTCGTCGAGCAGCGTCACCTCGGCCTCGGTGGCGATGACGCGGGCGATCACCAGCAGCTTCTCCTCGGCATAGGACAGGTTGTCGGCCAGCTCGTCGGCGCGGTGGCCGAGGCCGATGAAGGCGAGGATCTGGCGCGCCCGCGCGGTCAGCCGCCGGTCCTCGGCGTCGACGCTCCACGGCGTGCAGATGCTGCGCACCAGATTGTCGCCCCGCTGGCGCGGGAAGGCGACCAGCACGTTCTCCAGCACGGTCATGCGGCGGAACAGGCGCAGGTCCTGGAAGGAGCGCGCGACCCCCCTGGTGACGATCCGCGACGGCGGCGTGTCGGTGATGTCCTCGCCGCGCAGCCTGATGCGCCCCGACGACGGCTTGAGGAAGCCCGTCAGCATGTTGAACACCGTGGTCTTGCCGGCGCCGTTCGGCCCGATCAGCCCGGTGATGCGCCGCGCGGGCAGCGCGAGGTCGACGTTCCGCGCCGCGACCACGCCGCCGAAGGTCTTGTTGAGGCCCTCACAGGACAGCGTCGTCTCGCCCTCCGGCGCGGCGAAGGCGGTGATCGCCATCGCCTCGGGCTGGCTCTCGCCGCCCCTGGCCGAGCGCTTGCCGAGATTGCTGGTCTCGGGCAGCAGGCCGCCGGGCCGGAAGCGCAGCATCAGGATGAGGATCAGCCCGTAGATGACGTTGCGCAGGAGGTCGGCCGTGCCGAGCGGCAGCGGCAGGAACTTCATCGCCTCCGGCAGCAGCACGAGGATGAGCGCGCCGAGCACCGAGCCGGTGAAGTTGCCGATGCCGCCGAGGATGATCATCGCCAGGATGAGGATCGTCTCCTCGGCGCGGTAGGAATGCGGGCTGACGAAAACGATGTAGTGGGCCATCAGGCTGCCGGCGAGGGCCGCGAAGCCGGCCGACAGGGCGAAGGCGGCGAGCTTGAGCCTGAGCGCGTTCTTGCCGATCGAGATCGCCGCGCTCTCGTTCTCGCGCATCGCCCGCATGGCGCGGCCGAAGGGCGAATGCCCGAGCCGCTGGCAGACGAGGTAGACCGCGACGGCGACCGGCACGGCCAGGAACAGCATCTCGCGCGCGGTGTCGAAGACGATCGGGCCGATGACGATGCGCGGAATGCCGCTGATGCCGTCGGGGCCGCCGGTCAGGCCCGGGACGTTGCGCAGGAAATCGACGGAGATCACCTGGAGCGCGAGCGTGATGATGACGAGATAGTGCCCGCCGACGCGCAGGGCCGGCAAGGCGGTGGCCGAGCCGAGCAGCGCGGCGAAGGCGACGCCGAAGCCCGCGGCGGCGACGGGCGGCCAGCCATACATGGTGGTCAGGATCGCCGAGCTGTAGGCCCCGGCGGCGTAGAACACCGCATGGCACAGGGCGAACATGCCCGCCAGGCCGATGACGATGTTCATCGACGTGGCCAGGATCGAGTAGATGCAGATGACGACGAGGATGTGGTAGAGGTAATCCATCGCTCACTGCCCCTTCAGCAGGCCGGTCGGACGCCACAGGATGACGACGAACAGGACGAGGAAGGCGATGGTCGACTGCCACTCGGACGGCAGCTTCCACATGCCGATGCTTTCGAGCAGGCCGAGGGCGAGGCCGCCGATGACCGCCCCCCAGATCGAGCCGACGCCGCCGACCACCACGGCGATGAAGGCATAGAACACCGACAGGAAGCCGACATGGGTGGAGGCGCCGTCGCGCAGGAGCAGGCAGGCGGAGGCGAGGCAGGCGATGCCGGAGCCGGCGGCGAAGACCATCAGCACCACCTTGTGGGTGTCGATGCCGACCACGCGCGCCATTTCCGGGTTGTTGGTCACGGCGCGGATGGCCTGGCCCCAGCCGGTGTGTTTCAGGAACAGTTGCAATAGCAGCGCCACCGCGCCGAGCAGGATCACCTGCGCGATCTGGATGCCGCTGACCACGGCATCGCCGATGAAGTAGATGCCATAGCCGACATTGTTCAGCGTCTTGGCGTCGGTGCCGAAGATGATGCTGATCAGGTTGGTGATGATGATGAACAGGCCCAGCGACGTCACGAGGATGACGAAGGCCGAGCTGTCCCGTTCAACCAGCGGCTGGTAAACCAGAACGTAGCTCGCCATGCCCAGCAGGGCGGAAACGGCGACCGCTATCAGGATGGCCGGCACGAAGGGGATGCCCATCATGACGAGCCACCAGATGATATAGGCCGAGGCCGCGAACAGGGGGCCGTACGCGAAATGGGCGATCCCGGTCGTGCCGAATATCAGGGCGAAACCGATGCCCAGCAGCGCGTACTGGCTGCCATTGGCGATCCCGTTCACCAGCAACTGGATGAAAAGGTCCATAAAACTGCTCCGAAAGGCGCTGGAAGACGGGCGTTATTCTTCCCGTACAGGCATGAACTTCACCAGTTCGAAGCCTTCGTCGAGCACCTTGAGGATGGCGACGCGCTTCATCGCGACGCCGTTCTCCTTGAAGCGCATCTTGCCGCCGTAGACGCTGTCGAATTCGGGATTCTCCAGCAGCGAGGCGGTGAGCTCGGCGCCCTTGGTCGCGTCGGCGCCGCGCGCCTGCGTGCGGCGCAAGAGCTCGGCGATGACATAGACCGCCTCGTAGTAGTTGGCGGCGTAGAAATCCGGCTCCTCGCCATAGGCGGCCTTGTAGTCGTCGTAGAAGCGCTTGCCCATCGGGTTGTCGTCGGTGACGGCGAAGTAGTCGGTGACGATCTCGAGGTTCTCGAGCTTGTCGTTGCCGGCGACCTTGGTGTCCTCGGCCGTCCACTCCATCGCGAGGACGGGCTGGGTCATGCCGAGCTCGCGCACGCGCTTGACCACGAGGCCCGACTGGGGCGTCGTCGGCCAGGACAGGACGACGTCGGGCTTGGCCGCGCGCAGCTTGGCGACCTGCGTGTCGATGTTGGTGGCGTCGGTCGCGAACTGCTCGACGATGACGACCTCCATGCCGAGCTGCTTCGCCGCCTCGTTGGAGGCGGCGATCACCGCGTCGCCGAACTCGGACTTGCCGGCGATCTGCGCGATGCGGTTGTAGCCGAGCTCCTTGGCGCGGTGGACCGCCGCGACGCCGAGGTCAGCGGCGAGCGAGCGGTTGTGGAACATGTGCGGGGAAACGCCGACCATGCGCGGGCTGACGCCGCCGCCATTGAGGACGAGGATGCCCTTCTCCTTCGAGATCGGCGCGATGGCGACGGTCGGGCCGGAGAAGGACGACAGCACCATCTCGGTGCCCTCGACCGTGATGAGGCGGTTCATGCCGGCGACGGCCGCCTGGGTGTCGCCGCTCTTGTGATCCTCGATCACCAGGGCGAGCTTGCGCCCGTTGACGCCGCCGTCGGCGTTGATCTCGTCGATCGCGGTCAGCGCGCCGCGGCTCATCACCGTGCCGTAATGCGGCGCCGCCCCGCTCATCGAAAGGATGGCGCCGATCTTGTAGGGCGGCTCCTCCGCCGAGGCGGGAACGGCCTGCCCGGCGAGGGCAAGCGCGAACAGCGAGGCCGCGACGGTCTTCATTCCTCCAAAGAAACCCATTCATTCCTCCCAGAGACTGTGGTTCTTCTAAGAGAACCATAAGAGGGGTTTGTTCGCGCTGTCAACGAGATTCGTCGTACAAATTCGCGCGCCGGTGCATTTCACCGGAAAATGTTCAGAACCTAAAATTGATTATTGACTCATAAATCATAATCAACTAGGCTTGCCCTTCAGAGTCAATCTGACAGGCGCGATTTCAGGGGTGCCTCGCTGGTGCGCGGGCCGCCGATCGAAGCTGCCGCGCCGGCACCCGCTCTCTGCCCGACATGTCAACGGCGGAGCAAAACCAGGCCATTGGGCGGCGCAAAAGTAGGCCACTTGGCGGCGCATTCGGGGAACGTCGGGAGGGCGTAGCCCGACCAGAGTTTCCCGAATGCGGCGTCGGCGTTCTTATGGGGTGGTGTCGGCGGCTTTTCGGGCCCTGCTTTGCGCGAGGCGATAGCTGTCGCCATTCATCTCGAGGATGCTGACGTGGTGGGTCAGGCGGTCAAGGAGCGCGCCTGTGAGGCGCTCGGACCCGAAGGTTTCGGTCCATTCGTCGAAGGGCAGATTGCTGGTGATCAGCGTCGATCCGCGTTCGTAACGCTGGGAGACCAGTTCGAACAGCAGCTCCGCTCCGGTCTTTGACAGCGGCACAAAGCCCAACTCGTCGATGATGAGCAGCTTGTAGCCGGCCATCTGCTTCTGGAAGCGCAGCAGACGACGTTCGTCGCGGGCCTCCATCATCTCGCTGACGAGCGCGGCCGCCGTGGTGAAGCCCACGGACAATCCCTTCTGGCAGGCTGCCAGGCCGAGACCGATCGCAACATGGGTCTTGCCCGTGCCGCTGGGCCCGAGCGCGATGACGTTCTCGCGGCGCTCGATCCATTCGCAGCGCGCCAGTTCCAGCACCAGCATCTTGTTGAGCTTCGGGATGGCGGCGAAGTCGAAGCTGTCGAGGCTCTTGGCGGCCGGGAACTTCGCAGCCTTGATGCGGCGCTCGACCATCCTGCGCTCCCGGTCGATCAGTTCCAGCTCGACCAGCCTGGCAAGATAGCGAACATGATCCACGCCCTCGACCGCGCATTGCCGGGCAAGCTTCTGGTGCTCGCGCAGGAAGGTCGGCAGCTTCAAGGTCTTGAGGTGATGAACGAGCAGGAGTTCGGGAGCATCGCTGCTCATGCCGGTTCCTCCTCACGGTCCAGCAGGCGCATATAGGCCTTGGCCGACGTCGTCTCGACGGTGGCTCTGGGCAGATAGGGATAGATGTCGAGGTCCAGCCTGGGCGGCCTGCGCTCGGCCCGGCACAGGACGAGGTGCTTCACGGCATCGAAGCTGATGGCGCCCAGATGCAGTGCCTGCTTCACGGCTGCGTGCAGGTCGGCCAGATCGAAGCTTTCCATCAGGCGCAGCACCTGCACATAGGCGCGCCGGCCCTGTTTGCCCATCCGCGCCTCCATGAGACGGCGCAGTGTCGTGAACGCCTCCGGCAGTTCCCAGCCCTGCAAGGGGGCCGCCTGGTCGAGCGCGTTGATCTTCTGCTCGATCAGCGGCAGGTAATGCAGCGGATCGAAGACAACCTCTTCGCGCTCATAGCTGCGCGGATGGCGGGCAATGATCTCCCCGCCGCAGCCGATCACCACCGCGTCGACATAGCCACGGATCCAAACGTCCTGGTAGCCGAAGGCGACCGGAACGGAGTAGTCGTTGGTCCTGTAGCGCACCAGCGCCTGCGAGGAGACCCGGCCGCTGGCCTGGTCGCAGGCCTCGAAGGGCGATGCCGGCAGCGGCCGCATCGCGGCCAGATCGCGCAGCAAGCGTTCGCCGATCGTCTCGCTCTCGCCGCGCAGCCGGTCGCTCTGGCGCTTACGGCACTGCTCCTCAAGCCACAGATTGAACTCGTCCCACGATGCAAAGCGCGGGATCGGCACCATGAAGTTGCGCCGGGCATAGCCGACCAGTCCTTCAACGCTGCCCTTGTCATTGCCCTTGCCGGGACGGCCATAGCGATCCCGGATCAGATAGTGGGACAGGAAGCCGCTGAACAGCGCCGCCCGCTTGCGCGTGCCGTCGGGCAGGATCTTCGCCACCAGGCAACGGTCGTTGTCGTAAACGATCGACTGCGGCACGGCGCCGAAGAAGGCGAAGGCATGGATATGGCCGTCCACCCAGGCCTCGGCCACAGCCGCAGGATAGGCGCGAACATAGCAGGCGTCGCTATGCGGCAGATCGAGCACGAAGAAGTGCGCCTTCTGCTCCACGCCGCCGATGACCACCATAGCCTCGCCAAAGTCGGCCTGTGCGTGCCCGGCCGGGTGCGCCAGCGGCACGAACATCTCCTGGCCGCGCCGCGCCCGATCGCGCATGTAGTCCTTGATGATCGTATAGCCGCCGGTAAACCCGTGCTCGTCACGCAGCCGATCGAACACCCGTTTGGCCGTATGGCGCTGCTTGCGCGGAACCGCCCGGTCCGCCTCAAGCCAACGATCGATGATCGCGATGAACGCGTCCAGCTTCGGACGCCGAACCGGAGCCTGCCGCCGATAGCCGGGCGGAACCGAATAAGCCATCATCTTGCGAACCGTGTCGCGTGAGATGCCGAAATGCCTGGATGCCTCGCGCTGGCTCATGCCCCCGTCGCAAGCAACCCGAACCTTCAGATATAATTCCACGGTGTAGATCCCTCATCCCTCCCTGCGCTGCGCAGAAGGGAAATAGGTGGCCGGATTTTACGCCGCCCGCAGCAGGACTATCCCGCCGCTACCGTGGTCTAGTTTTCCACCGCCGTTCTCAGCTTGGTCACATGCAGGTGTTGACCCTGCCTGCCTGCACAAGCTCCTGCCACTTATCGCCAAGCACCTCGCGTGCCGGAACGGCCTGATGCGCACCCGGCTCGCCATTACGGAACATGTAGATCGCGAACGCCTGCTCGTGCCTGCCGTAGACCATCGGCATGCCGGGCTGGTAGGTGGTCGTCCCGCTGTAGAAGCCACGGTTGTAGGTGCCGGAATGGCGATATGTTCCCGGCCCCTGCACGACCTGCACATTGTTGGCGCTTGCCATGTCCACGATCATGTAACGGTCGAAGCCCGCCCTGATCGTCTCGATGGCTGCCTGCTGCTGCGCAACCCGTGCAGCGCCCATCCCACCGCAGACGGGAGCCGCGCTGGTGCGGACAATCGCTGTGTTCGCTGAAGTGCGTATCGTGTCAGACGAGGTGCAGGCGGCGAGCGTCAGCGCCGACAGCAACGCTGCGCAGGTGAGTGTTCCTTTAATCATCGTATCCCCCAAGCCATTGGACAAAAAGCGAAAACCGAAACATGGGAGAAAATCGGCGTCAATCATCCGGCGGGCAGCGACGCACGGCCGAGATACTCACCGCGCACGAAGGACGGATCGAGTTGCCCGCAGGCTTCCATCGCCGAAATCGCCAGCCGCGCGGGGCTCTCCGGGTGGACGAGCAGGAAGAACACCACGAAGGAAGTTGTGAAGGTGAAGATGGCCGCGTCGGGCATCGTCGCCCGCAGCCGTGCCAAGGTGTCGGCCACGAACTGTTGCTTCGGCTTCATCATGGGGAAGTGCTGGTAAATCAGCACCGACTTGCCGTCGCCGTAGAAGGCGGCCACCTCGTCCAGAAACACGTATTTCAGCGCAGCCTTATGGCCCATCTTGACGGCCGGCGCTTGGATGCCGTTGTCGGGATCGAAGAACACCAGATCGGCATCGGCGAACTTCGCCCGGCCCTCGGCAATGTAGGTGGCTCGATCATCCACCGCCTGCGGCAGCGTCTCATTATGATAGAGAGCGCCGGCAATCGCTCCGCTGTCTTCGATGCTCTGCAATCGGCGGCGATCCGGCTCGCCAGCAGCGTGGGCCAGGGTGTCGAACAGCTCGGGGTCGAAATGGCGGAAGCGATCAGGCTGCTTCAGGTAGCTCAGCTTGCCGCCGTCCGTGCCACCATCGTCTGGCGTCAGCATCCAGCACACGCCGATGCGGTTCGCGCCGCCCACAGACAGCGCCCGCAACAGCGCATACTTCCGGTAGTCGTTGATGTCCCCGACGTATTGATGCTTCACCCCATGCCCCACGAAATGGCGTTATAGATGACGCCAGAACGTACATAGCCCCGTGGGGGATGTCATGAACAATTCGTTCTTATGGAGCTATTTGCAGCGAATCTCAGGAAGCGCGCAGGGGAACTTGGCCTCTCCAACGCAGAAGTTGCCCGGCGTGCTGGCCTGAGCGAGCGTCGATACGGAAATTACGTTAGTGGCCGGCGTGAACCGGATCTCGCCACGCTCGTGAGGATAGCGTCTGTTCTGGCTACTACACCTAATGACCTCTTGACCGGCCAGGCCCCGAAGGAGGCACCAGCGGACTTGGCCCGGCAGCGTGCGATGGCTGCTCTAGCTGCATTACGAAGCGATGATCTTGAGCGGGTGGTTGTTATGGTTGAAGCGCTAGCTGCCAATCGGGCATAGGGGCGTTTGTCTAATTTTCACTAGCAACAAAGAGCGTCCCGCGCGAGACACCGTGTATAGTTCTAGCTGTTGAGCACACCTTCAAGCAAATCCCGCAAGTCGTCAGCCATTTGGCCCGACAAGGCTACGGGAACAATTAATGAGTAGCTCTGCCCCCCTTTCAGGCCCGCCCTATGCGCTACGCTGCGGATCGCATTTCGCAGATTTTTTCCGAGAACTGCGTACTGTTTTCCATGCTTAGCGGCCTCCGCTTCAACCTCTGAGTCGCTGAATTGCGGTAGACTGCCTTTTTTATTGAACTTGTTTGCAGCATCGTTGCGTTTTCGGCGGCGCATTTCTAGCGCGACATCATTTGCCGAAGCTTCCGCGACTGCGTCATTCAGTAATTGGCTGGCAGCTTCTTCGGGGATTCCGAAATGCGAAGCGATCGCCTGTTCATTGGTCCAGTATGCTTCCATGTCTGAGCACTTCGTGAACCAAACGACATGACCTTTGTCGGCATACGGACCGCCAAGAACGCCTAACTCGCCGGGCATCAGAAAATCACGGTCTCGATGTATCACAACCTTTAGGCTGCCAGCGGTGAGTTCAATAAAGTCTTTGATGACCTCCGCTTCAGGCACTTTCCCTGATCCGCGCACTGGCCAAACGGCGACGGCGCGGTCAAGGTGGGGCCACTGAGACAGTAGCGTTCTTATCATGCCGGCATCTTCATCCTCCGTCAGCATGAGGATTTTGCGATCCAACAGACCCCAGCCCATTAACTGCCGGCCTTCGGTATCACCGCCATCCTGAACCTTCCCTTCCTTCATCCAAATGACTTGCGCACCACTTGGAAGGGCACGAACCACGGATGGGCTATGGGTTGTCAGAACAACTTGTGTATCCGTTCTCTGAGACGCCGCCACCAATACCGGCACCAACCGCTCTTGCGCTGTGGGATGTAGATGGGCGTCAGGTTCATCAACCAGCAACAAGGCGGGCCGAAAATAAAGGAGGTAGGCAAATATCTGAATGACCTGCAGGAAGCCAACACCAGCGAGTTCGAGTGGCTTCCATTTCTTCTCTGACAATTGCATATCAGCCGTCGTAAAGCGGGCTGAAATCGTGGAGTCCCGTTCGTCGGTGAACTCCACGTTGAGCGAGATTTTCTCCATTACCTGCGACACGTACTCTTCAAGCAGCTTGAGGCCATTCTTGCCGTCGATTTCAGTGCCTTTTAGGAGGTGGAGGACGTTGCGTAAGACTGTATTGGCGTCGCCAGCTGCGGCCAAGCGGTGAACGATTGCTCGACTTCGCTTCTCCTCGCTGAGAGGAATGCCGGCTAAACCGGGAATGTACGCGCTAAACTCTCTCGATGAGTCTCGAAGCTTAGTGATGAACGCATTGCCGCTGGGAATATGAACTAGGATACCCTCGTTGCGAGCTGACTTGATCCAAAGCTCCGCTGTCACCTCAGAGCCATCTTCCATGACAGCCACTACGCTCATATCAAGCTGAGGGGTGCCCGTCTTGTTACCATATTCTGACGAATGACCGGCGTTTCGATAGTCCGGGGATGGCATGTATGTGGCATTTTTTTCGGAAAGCGTGACACCATCGGACGGCTTTGAGCGGGCCTCAACTCCACGGTTGCGCCCCGACTGAAACATCCAGTGCATGGCTTGCAGTACGGAGCTTTTGCCAGAGCCATTCGCCCCAACAATCACATTGAAGTCTACTAGATCGACCTTCGTCGCGTCGATGGCTTTGAAATTGCCAATCTCAATGGTTTTGATTCTCACTTGTCGCCCCTCCCGCCGCTATCATTAGGCATGCAGCGAGTAGCTATCAATGAGTCATCTGCGGTCCGTTCATTTCAATGTCTGCTTCGGGCTCAATTGAAGCGTTCATGGCCGGGCTGTGACGGTTTAGGTTTGTATTGCATGAACTCCGCTCCATCGCCGCGCACCCCAGCGACGCCTCGATTTCACGCTGCGTCGAATCCGAAAAGTGGTAACCCGCGTGTAACCGCGACCCTTTCGGCCGCTTCCGCGCCTTGCGATTTCAACCGCCCTGAAACGACAAAAGCCGCGGTGTTCCGCGGCTTTGGACTGGTTGAGAAACTGGAGCGGGCGAAGGGATTCGAACCCTCGACCCCAACCTTGGCAAGCAATAAATTACATTGTCAATGTATTCGAACAGAATATCGCAGATTCCATTCCAGTGCGCAAGAGGGCGCGGTCTTCCGGTGTTTAGCAGGGGAGGAGATTTTGAACTGTGCGATACTCAGATGAACTGGCGTGAACTGCAGCGGAATGTGGAGGCGGTGACCGCGTGGTAACCCGACGCGCATTTGTGGCCGCGTTTGGAGGTCGCTTCCAGACAAGCGGCTTTCAGGCGTCTATAGTGGAACAGCTGCCATTCGTTGAGCTGCGACATTGCAAGGATCGGACGCCAATGACCTATGACGAGGGGGAGCATGTCAAGGAGGTCTTCGCCTATTTTGGCCGCGCATATTACGAAGCGGGCGTGTTGGAAACGGGACTAGCGATTGCGCTCATGCAAATCAATTTCCTTGGCCGAGTCCGCGATCAATATTTAGCTGATCGGGGGAAGTCCTTTGATCGGACACAATACGAAGCTGAATTCGATCGCTTTATGGAGAACCAACACGCGCAGACACTAGGTAATCTGATTAAGCGCGTTTCGGCATTGCCCGAGCTTAGTGATGGCCTAAAAGAAAGGCTCGGGGATGCCAAAAAGCGCAGGGATTTCTTGGGCCATCACTATTTTAGGGAAAGGGCAGTCGAGTTCAGCAATCGCACCGGCCGCGACAAGATGATAGCTGAACTGCACAATGACGGTGATATTTTTGAAGCGATCGATCGCGATCTTTACGCTGAATTGGCCCCAATCCGTAAGAAAATCGGAATGAGCGGCGAAAAATTCCAAAAGTATCTCGCGCAGGTTTACGCTGCACACGGCGTCGACTCTTCGACGGAATAGCTCACGCTGCTAATAGGGGACATGAAAATTCTTGGGGGGGTAAAATGCCTTGGTCTGATGGGTTAGCGGTAGGAAGTCCTGCTTACCAGATTGCGTCGTCAACGAATCTTCGCGTGCGCGTCGTGGCAGGTCCCGGCACGGGGAAATCGTTCGCGATGAAACGGCGGGTGGCACGACTCTTGGAACAAGGAATCGCGCCAGCGTCGATCCTGCCGGTCACGTTTACTCGTGTCGCCGCAGAAGACCTCCATCGTGAGCTAGTCAGCATGGACGTGGTAGGTAGCGACGGATTGACGGGCGTTACGCTCCACAGCCTCGCCATGCGTATGCTGATGCGAAATCATGTGCTTGACGCAACCGGCCGAGTGCCAAGACCGCTTAACGATTTTGAACTGGAGCCGCTCATTTGCGACTTGATGGGCGCATATGGAGGAAAGAAGGCTGTAAAGAAGTTTAAGCAAGCGTACGAAGCGGCTTGGGCTCGACTGCAACATGAACGGCCGGGATATGTCGTCGATCCCGCAGACGCGGCGTTTCAACAGGACCTACTAAATTGGCTCCGCTTCCACCGCGCTATGCTAATCGGCGAGGTGATTCCTCAGCTATACCAATATCTCCGAAACAACCCGGCAGCGCAGGAGCGCAGCGAGTTCCAGCACATTCTGGTTGACGAATATCAGGACCTCAACCGGGCGGAACAATCGGTCATCGAGCTTCTTTCCAATCACGCACACGTCTGCATTGTCGGTGACGATGACCAGTCGATCTATAGCTTCAAGCACGCTCATCCGGACGGGATTCGCGAATGGCTTGTTGCAAATGCTGGCGCGGATGATCTTGGGCTAGATGATTGTCGCCGCTGCCCGACTCGCGTCGTTCAGATGGCCAATAGCCTAATCGGCCACAACCAAATCAGACCAGTCCCTCGCGCGCTTGTCCCGCTGCCCGCCAATGGGCCAGGCGATGTGCGGATTATTCAATATCAGTCGCTCGCAAATGAGGTGAACGGTGTTGCGAACATCATCGCGGCGTTGGTTGCGAACGGCACGCCACCCGGCGACATATTGGTGCTTGCGCAGCGTGGCGTGATCGGAACGCCGATCTATGAGGCGCTTGTCGCCCGACAGATTCCAGTGCGGTCCTACTATGCGGAAGCGGAACTGGACGCATTGGAAGCCCGCCGCGCGTTCGCGAAGCTGAAACTCCTTATCGACAGAGACGACCGTGTCGCTCTGCGATGGCTGGTCGGCATTGATGGCAATAATTGGCACGCAGCAGGCTACCGTCGTGTGCGCGACCATTGCGAGGCTTCCGGTCTGACGCCGTGGCAGGCGCTAGAGCAGATCGCAGTCGGAAACCTCTCCTTGCCTCATACTGGCGGGATCGTCGTTGCCTTCAACGACCTCGTGGCTGAGCTTGATGCCTTGGAGGCACTTCCCGACCTAGCGTCTATCGTGGATGAGCTATTTCCGGCCGGGCAGATTGCAACACGCGATATCCGGCAACTGTCGCTCGACATTCTTGCCCAAATGGACATGGAAGAAGGCATTCACGGCGAGGACATCAAAAGCGAGTTCCTGTCGCGACTTCAAGAGGCGATAAACCAGCCTGATATCCCTTCGGAAATTCAAGACGTGAGGATCATGAGCCTTCACAAGAGCAAGGGACTCAGTGCTCCTGTCACAATCATTGCGGGCTGCATTCAAGGCCTGCTCCCAAAGCAGCCTGACAACACCCTCCCCCCTGCGCAGCAAGCCCTAGAAATGGAAGAGCAACGGCGGCTGTTCTATGTCGGCATCACGCGAGTGAAAGCATCGCCAGATGCTGGCAAGCCGGGCACGCTGATTCTGACCTACTCACAGACCATGCCGATGGCATCCGCCCTTGGGGCTGGCATCGCACCAGCGCAGGTGCAGTATGGCCTCGCATCCCTTCATGCGAGCCAGTTTATTGCCGAGCTAGGTCCGGCAGCACCACAACCAATCGCGGGTTAGGGCATTGGCGACACGCGATGAACTCTACGCAAAGTTTGGCAAAACGGCGGAAGCCGCACAGCTATTCGAGGTTGAACTAGGCTCGCTGCTTCTGTGCGCCCGCGCGATTGGACAGGGCTGGAGGTTCAAAGCCGACTCCGACAAGGCGCGGAAGGCAACACCGACGAGGCGGTCGAGTTCCTCGAACATATGTATCCCGGCCAGCGCCGTCACCTTGTTTCCATCCCGCTCAAAGGGCGTCTGGAGGCCAGCACGTTCCTTGCGCACGAAACCGACGAGATGCGCGCTTGGATCGAAGCCCGGCAGGGCGAGGCGAACCTTTATTTCCATGTGAACGACCTGCGGCCCGCTGTCGCGAACAAGAAGGCGAGCAAGGACGATGTTTCAACGGCGCTGTTCGTGCATGTCGATATTGACGACCCGGACGCCGAGGAGCGTGTTCTCGGCTTCTCGCCGCCTCCGACTGTCGTGGTGTTCTCGGGCGGCGGGTATCACGCCTATCCGCCCGAGCCGTTCAAACGGGAGTCGAGGTCCATCAGGCTCCCGGAGAGCATGTCCTGCATCGTCTTTTCGAACGCGTCCAGCAGCGCGTAGCTCTTCGCCGACTTCTGCCTGATGATCCAGACGCCGAAATCGACCTCGGGCAGGAACGGCCGCACCGATATCCGCGGGTCACGCAAGCCGCCCTGATTGTAGACGCACAAGGGATCGACGACGGAAAGCCCCGCGCCGGCGGCGACGAAGGAGTAGATCGTCTCGGATTGCCCGCTCTCAATGGGGATCTTCCTGCGCACGGTCAGCTGATCGAAGACGCGGTCGACGATGCTCTTGGAGCTGTCCTGTAAGCCCAGCGAGATGAACGCCTCTCCCTCCAGGTCGCGCGCGTGAACGTAGGGCCGCGCGGCAAGCCGATGCCCGGAGGGCAGAAGGCAGATGGCCCTCATCGTATGCACGAGGACCGACTCCACCTCCGGCCGGTCGCCGGCGATCGAGCTGACGCCGATATCGACGTGCTGCGCGGCCACGGCGTCGACCACGGTGCGCGATCTCATGCTCTGGATGTGAAAACGCGTCGCGACGTGATCCTTCTGGAACTCGAGAATGATTTCCGGCATCAGGCATCGGGCGATCGCCGGAAAGGCCGCGACGCGCAAGGCTCCCCAGCTGTTTTCCCGGATTGCGGTGGCGACGCGCGAAATCCGGTCGACGTTGACGAACATGCGATCGACCTCGGCGTACAACACCTCCGCCTCGCGGGTCAGATGGATCTTGCCGCCGCGCCTGTCGAACAGCTTGAACCGGCACGCCCGCTCGAGCTGGCCTAGCAACTGGCTTACCGCCGGCTGGGACACGTTCATCCTGTTGGCGGCCGCCGTGACGCTTCCCATGAGCACCACCGCCTGGAACGCTTCCAATTGCCGAACTTTCATGGCTTTCCCATAAGATTTGCTTATTTAACTCATAATAGGTTTAATTTGCATTATATTGCAAATTCAGATGAAATCACAACTCAAAATAATGATTCTTAAAGTGGGAGATACCAATGAGAATTAAACTAAAGCCGGCAATAACCGCAACAATTTCCGCAATTCTTTTTGCATCGTCCACGCACAGCACGCTCGCGGATCAACTTGATAAAATAAAAGATCGCGGGAAAATCATCATCGGCATCAAGAACGACTACAAGCCTTTCGGATTCCTGGATTCCGACGGCAAACTGCAGGGATTCGAGATCGAGCTCGCCAGGTATATCGGCACCGAAATCGCGGGCTCGGAGGACAAGATCGAATATGTCCCGGTGGTGGCCTCGAACCGCATGGAGCTTCTGAATCAGGGTCGCATCGACATTATCGTCGCGACGCTGGGACGGACCGAGGAGCGCGCCAAGGTGCTGGATTACGGCGACGACTACTACATGCTGGGAGAGGGCTCCGTTGTCGCCCCCGTCGACTCGAAGCTGACAAGCTGGGACGCGATAAGGGGCGTGAAGCTTTGCGGCATGCTCGGAAACTCGTTCAATCGCGTCCTGACCGAGAAGTACGGCGCCGAGCTGGTTCTGTTCCAGGGTACCGCCGAGCTGTTCAAGGCGTTCGAGGACAATCGCTGCGAGGGGGTCGGCTTCGACGAGCCCATCCTGCAGCAGAAGGTCGCCGAGCCGGCATGGCAGGGCAAGTACGAGATCACCATCCCGGCGGACAGCTTCATTCCGATCGCGATCGGCGTGCGCAAGGGCGAGACCGCGCTGCGCGACGCGGCCAACCGGGCCATCGAGCACGCGGCCGCGGAAGGCGTCCTCACATCGGCGGCCGAGCGCTTCAACATGGGCAAGTCGCAGTTCCTGGAAGATCAGCAGGCCAAGGCGAAAGCGGCCCGATAGCGCGATTCCGAAGGAACGCGGCGGTGAACCTCGACTTCACGTGGCTGACCAACCCTGTCTATCAGGGTTGGTTGCTGACGGGCATCTCAAACACGCTTCTGCTCAGCCTCTTCGGCCTCGTCCTGATGCTCGTCATCGGTGTGCTGGGAGCGGCGTGCGTCCACTTCAGGACGCCGGTGATGGCGCCCGTCGTCACCATCCTGGTCGAGCTCTACCGCAACACGCCGTCTCTCGTGCAGCTCTTCTTCCTCTACTTCATGCTTTCGGAGATGGGGCTTCACTTCATCGACCCCGAAACCGGACGCAACATACCTCTGTTTTCCGGCTTCACCTGCGGCGTCATCATGCTGGGCCTCTACAATGGCGCGATCGCCGTCGAGATCATCCGTTCTGGCCTTCTCGCCGTTCCGAAAGAGACGATCGAGGCGGCGCATGCGCTGGGCTACAGCCGTTTTCAGATCTTCACCCTGGTCGAGTTGCCCATCGGCATGCGGCTCACGATCCCTCTCATGACCAACAATGTGGTGACGCTGATCAAGACGTCGTCCCAGGCCGCGCTCGTGGCGGTCGCCGACCTCATGTACTCGGCCACCCAGATCATCAGCGAGACCTTCCGAAGCATGGAGGTCATGATGACCGTGCTGGTCATATACGTCATCATCGTGACCGCATCGGTGGTCGTCATCGGCTGGATAGCGAAGGCGACCAGGATGCCGGGATACGGCCAATGAACGACGCGACACCGGAAATCAGGTCGTTCGTCTTCGGCATGGCCGGCGTGACCGCGACGCTTTTCCTGATCCTTTTCCTCATCTACGTGGAAGAGACCGGCCCGGCGCTATCCGCCCTCGCGTCGATGTCGTCGATGCTGCTGACGGGCGCGACCGGGTTCCGCTCCATAGGCGGGGGGTTTTCCGCGAATGTCCTCGTCAGCCTCGTCGCGATGGCGATCTCGCTCGTGGCCGGAACCATCCTTGGCGCGGGATTGATCGCGAAGAGCAGGATCGTCCGGCTCGCATTCAGTTTCGTGATGAACTTCCTGCGGAATTCGCCATGGCTCGTGATCCTTTACGCCATGCTCTATCTCATTCCCTATGAGGTGAGCCTGTTCGGACGGCTGTTCACGCTGTCGCCCATGGTGAAGGCGATCATCGGCCTGTCGCTTCCGATCACCGCCAACGTGGCCGAGGTCTTCAGGGGCGGCGTGGAATCGATCCCCGAGGGGCAATGGGAGGCGTCCCGCTCGCTCGGCTACAGCCGCAGCCAGATCCTGCGCGAGGTCATACTTCCCCAGGCGCTTCCGCTGATGATCCCGAGCATCATGACCGTCTATGCGGCCCTGTTCATCGGAACGAGCCTCATCGTCGTCACCGGCACCGACGATATCATTTCCATCGCCAGGGTGCTGATCGCGAGCGGCGCCGATCGGTACGCCACGGCGATCTACCTGTTCATTCTCTTCGTGTTCTTCGCGTTCGCGTTCCCGATCGCCATGGCGACACGCTGGTTTGAACGTCGTCTCAGGAGCGTATCCGCATGACTCCGCCAAATACGAAGCCCTTGGTGCAGATGGAAAACGTCCACAAGAGCTTCGGGACCGTCGAAGTGCTCAAGGGAGCCAGCCTGTCCGTCAACGAGGGCGAGGCCGTCTGCATCATCGGGCCGTCGGGCTCCGGCAAATCGACGCTGCTGCGCTGCATCAACGCGCTCGTGCCGATCAACAGCGGCAGCATCCGCGTCGGCGATTTCCAGGTCGACAGGCTGTCGCGCGAGAAGGACCTGATCGCCCTCCGGCAGCAGGTTTCGATGGTGTTCCAGCAATACAACCTGTTTCCGCACAAAAACGTGCTGGACAACGTGTCCATGGCGCCGATCAAGGTGCTGCGCCAGGACAGGGACGAGGTGCGCGAGCGGTCGCGCGCGATCCTCGAAAAGGTCCAGCTTGCGCACAAGGCCGACGCGTTTCCGGGCCAGCTGTCCGGCGGCCAGCAGCAGCGCGTCGCGATCGCCCGGGCGCTTGCGATGCAGCCGCGGATCATCCTGTTCGACGAGGTGACCGCGGCGCTCGACCCCGAGATGGTCAGCGAGGTTCTCGCCGTCATCAAGCAGCTCGCGAAAGACGGCATGACCTGCATCCTGGTGACCCACGAAATGCGGTTCGCAGAGGAAGTCGCGGGCCATGTGTTCTTCACCGACAAGGGCGTGATCGTGGAAAGCGGGCCGCCGAAGACTCTCTTTCACGCGCCGAGGGACCCAAGGCTGAAATCCTTCCTCGAGAAGGTTTTGTGAGAATACAAGGAAAACACCAATGCCCGTTTATCGTGTTCTAATTCCCGACGCGCACCTTGACGATCAGGAGATCGAGAAGTCCGTTTCTGGAGACAGGCTCGACTATGCCGTCTATCGGGAAAGGGACCCTTCGGCGGTCCCGGACGAGGAATGGCGCACCTGCGACGCCATCCAGATCTGGCACAAGATGAAGCTGACGGCCGACGTGATCGCCAAGCTCGACCGCTGCAAGATGATCGTGCGCGTCGGGGTCGGTTACGACAATGTCGACACGGTGGCGTGCGCGAGAAAGGGCATTCCCGTCTGCAACGTGCCGAATTACGGCACGACCGAAGTTGCGGATCATGCGCTCGCCCTGCTGCTTTATCTGGTGCGCGGCATCGGCACCTATGAAAGGCAGCTCCGCGCCGATCCCGTGAAGGGCTTTCTGGCGGAGGGCGCGCCGGTGGTGCGGCGAATCCGCGGGGCCACGTTCGGTGCCATCGGCCTGGGCCGGATCGGCACGGCGGTCGCGCGGCGCGCCCAGGGCTTCGACATGAAGGTCATCTATTACGACCCTTACGTTTCGGAGGGTCACGAGCTCGGGCTCGGCATCGAGCGCGTCAAGACCGCCGAGGAGCTTTACGCGCGCGCCGACATCGTCAGCCTGCATACGCCCTTGTCGCCGGAGACGCGGAATTACATCGCCGCCAGGCAGCTCGCCCAGATGAAGAAGGGCTCGATCCTTCTCAACATCGCGCGCGGCGGCCTCGTCGACATCGACGCGGTGTATGACGCCCTCAAGTCCGGTCATCTCGATGCCGTCGGCCTCGACGTCCTTCCCGTCGAGCCGCCCCGGCCGGACCACCCGCTGATTTCCGCCTGGCGCGGCAACGAGCCGTGGATTGCCGGCAGGGTCGCCTTCACGCCCCACGCGGCGTTCTTCTCGGAGGCGGGCTACATCGACACGCGCGTCTTCTCGACGGAAATCGTGCTCGACTTCCTGTTCCACAACCACCTCCGCAACAACGTGAACCCGGGCTGGCGCACGCCGATCCTGGGCTGAGCGGCGGTTTCCCTTCCCATCATCGCAAAGGAGATGATCCCAAATGATCAAGGGCGCCATTGCCTCCCTCGTCACCCCGTTCCAGGCGGACGAGACGCTGGACTTGGACGCCATGACCGCGTTCAGCAACCGGGCTGCCAATGCTGGATTCGACGTCGTGTGCTTTGCCGGCGGGACCGGCGAATTCCTGTCGATGGATGCCGCCGAGAGGGAGGCCGGCCTCAAGGCCGTGATCGACGGCGCGGGCGGCAAGCCCGTGCTGGCGGCCGCCCTCCTCACGGGCCAGAAGCAGATTCTCGATGCTTCCGAGCGCTATGCGAAGATCGGCGCGAGCGCGATCATGGTCATCCCGCCCTACTTCTACGCAATGGACCAGAATTCCATGTTCGCGCACCTTTCCTCGATAGGAAAGGAGTCGGCGCTGCCGGTCCTGCTCTTCAATTCGCCGGCCCGCGGCGGCAAGACGATGTCTCGCGCGACGATCCTGCGGCTTGCCGAGGCCTGCCCGAACATCGTCGGCGTGAAGGAAACCACCGAAGACATGAACGAGATCGGCGCGCTCGCCGCCGGCGCCCCGGAGAATTTCCGCGTCATCCAGGCGCACGAGCCGATGATCCTGCCGTCATACGCCGTCGGCGCCACCGGCAGCTTCGGCTCGCTCTGCAACCTGATGCCCAGGACGGTGGTCGCCCTTCATCGCGCCATCGACCGCGGCGACGCCACTGAAGCACGCCGATTGACGAGGATCCTGAGCGACGTGGGCGACGTCGCCTATTCGGTGACGATCCCGGTCGGCATCAAATACCTGATGAGCAGGATCGGGATACACCAAGGCGGCGTCCGCTCGCCGCTGTCCCTGTCGACCCTCGACGAGACGGCGACGGCGCGGCTGGACCTGGTCGCGGCAAGAATTTCGCAATCGGAGGCAACCGCCTGAACATCCGAGCCGCGCGCCGTCCCCGGGCGGCCGGCGAAGCCCGGAAACGACGATAGCACGGCATCCTTCGGACCCGCGCATGGCGTCGGCCGTAGAGGCGGCCGACGCCGGCTTTCATCCCCCGGTAAAGCCCAACGAACCGGGCGCGACGCGCGGGGTCAAGCGCGGCGACAGGTTTCAATCGGCCGCCGCCCTCAAGACGGCGCGGGAGGCCGGGCCGGATTGCTTGTGGCGAAGCCGGACCGCTGGAGCCGCGAGGTCTCATTCACCACGGCCCTCACGGACGCCCCCCGAGGTAAGCTTCGGGAGGCCTCCATGCCCCACGCCGACAAGTTCCGGCTTCAGGCCGCGAATGTCCGGGATTGTATCGCAGTCAATCGCAGCGGCAGGATCGAACTCGCAGAGGCCTTGCGAGTTCCCGTGAATTTCTCGTTTCCAATTGGTGTCGAGCTCATGGGCGCTGCCCAAATTAAGAAAGGCGGTGAAGACAATATCCACGGGGATGTAAGCATTTTTTGCTCAGCAGAGTTGTCTTCTTCTCCCGATCGTATGCAGTTTGACGGATTCCGTCCGATTGCCCGAGTAAGCTGGAAGGATCGAAGAATCTCTGGCTTTGAAGGCGTGTCCGTGATTCCGTCCCCTTTGGTGCTTTTGGGAATTGGATATGGATCAGCCGGGTTTCTTTGACATTGATGATCGACTGGCGCGACTGAGCGGGCTTGGAGACCAGCTCGAAGGGTTCTCTCGCGCCGTTGATTTCGAGCTGTTCCGCCCTGAACTGGCGGCCGCGCTCTCCTACAGCGATGGCAGCAAAGGCGGCCGGCCGCCTTTCGATCCGGTGATGATGTTCAAGATCCTGGTGATCCAGACGATCAACACGCTGTCTGACGAGCGCACCGAGTATCTGATCAACGACCGTCTCTCCTTCATGCGTTTCCTTGGACTTGGGCTGTCGGATCGTGTTCCTGATGCCAAGACGATATGGCTGTTCCGGGAACGGTTGACCGGCCGACGAAATAACCGAAAGGAAACTGCTTTGCTATCCCAGCGACACCGGCGGCGCAGCTGCACCGGCGCGCGTGGGGCAGCGCCCCGGCACGTCCCCCTCTCCAGGCTACCCCGAACTGGCGCACGGCAGGCGCGTCATCGCGTCGCCGCGCTCCCGGGTCTTTCGTCTCCATCTCAGGGGTGGAGCAGAGGGGGGTAGTGGAGCAAGATAGTGGAGCATGTGTCACAGTATAGCACAGGGCGCGGAGCGACGGGGCCGAAGGCGGAAGCAGGAGTACTCTTGCTCCACTATCTCCACTGAGGAGGGCCAGTTTCGCGGGGACGCGGCGGTGTATAGGTCCTCGGGGGTATGGTGCATGTATCCAGGTAGTCCGACAGGGCACGGCATCCGTCCCCTGTCTCTACCCCGGGGCCGGTATAGTAGAGACGCTGCGCACCACGGCACCGGGCGCGCGAACACAGTCTCGAAAGCAGACGGCCCTACAGGGGACTACTATTCGAATGGGTTTCGCGCGCGCATGAGCCCGGGGGAATATGGTGCATGCGGGGATACGGCGCGCATCCGTATGGTTCGGCTAGACCGGACGGTCGGACGGACGGACGCCCGTGCGGCACGGGGGGAGGGGGTCTACAGCGGCAGCGGCCGTATACCCCCCTCCCTCTCCCATAGTACTCAGGTGTCCGTCCGTCCTATCAGGCAAATGTGTCCCACCGCATCTATGAAGGCCGATTTGGAACTTCACGCAGTTTCATCGCGATGCCGTTCCGTCCGAGGATTTCCCGGATGCTTTCCAAACTCTGAAACTCGATCGTTTCCGGAATGTCGTCATGGTATTTGGCGTCATTTAGCCATTTGTCCTTCTGAGAGGTGAATTTCTTTCGGATTCTTTCCTGATCGCTATCAGTCAGTTTGAAGACAACGGCAGCTTCGTCTACGAGCTTGCGGGCAGAACGAGGCTTTTTACCTGCGGACATTTTCATCAGGAGCCGCGCGTTACGGTTTGCGAGGTCCTTGTAGTGTTGGCAGCCAATCCAGCGCAGGATTTCATCGTCGGAAACGGCTGGCCGTCCTTCCGGTGAGGTTTCACCGAGCAACGCTTCTTTGGCCGCCCTCAATCGGTGGCGGCGACGCTGGGCATCGGAAGCGGGCGCGTTGCTCGGTTCCGAGTGTGCGTCGATGATTGCGAGCAACAGCTTGTCCAGAAATCTCGGACCGATTGCCTCGCCGTACCATTCTGGTTCGGCATTATCTCGCTCATCGTCATGCGCCATGTTCGTCCTCCGGCGAGTTTTTCCCCAAACAGGGGAAGATTTTCCGGTTAATTGAGGAGTCCTCTTCAACGCCCATATGAGGACAACATCATGGAATCGTTACTGAATAGTACGCAGTCACTCGACGTACCAATTACCATTGGCCAGGCTGCCGAGGCGGTCGGCGCAAAGTATTGGCAGGTTCAGCGGCTGGCGAAGGCCGGACATATACCTGTCTACCGCCCCTATAACTCGCGCCCGCTGGTCAAGCTGTCCGAGGTGATGACATACATCGACTCCTGCCGGCAGGGAGGCTCCGATGAGAGCTGATTTCTCCCTCGCAGACTTCTTCACCGAGTTCTGGGGTCCGCAATTTGACGGTGCGCTGAAAATCTGGAGCCGTCAGAGCAAGATGACGAGCTCATTTGGACCGGGGGAGATCCCCCGGCTCATTCTCGATGTCGAAAAGCGCAAGCATATCGAAGATCTGTATGTTGGGCTGAGTACCCAGCCGGACGACCTCGCATCCACCGCGCGCGGCTCGAACGAGACCGCCATCTTGTTGCCCGGCTTCATCGCGGACATCGATTTCGCAACCGCAAAGGACAGCGCCAAGCGGTATCCGCCAGATTCCAGTACCGCGCTCGAACTGACCCATTCATTCGAGTTCCAGCCGTTCTTCATCCAGAACACCGGTAATGGGCTGCATGCCCTGTTCAAACTTGAAAAGCCGATTTTCATGGACAATCGAGAGGCGCGGCGCAGGGCTCAGGCCCTTTCGCGGCGCTTTGCCCGCGCGTTGGCGACCCATTTCGAGCGCGCCGGCTACGAGATCGACAATGTGAGCGATCTCGCCCGCGTCTTCCGCGTGCCGACGACGTTCAATCACAAATCGGGCACGCCGAAGCCGGTCGTCGTCATCGAATATAATCCGGATAACCGGCTGTCGCTAAGCGATCTGGAACGAGAACTGCCCTCGGCTGACAGCGAGCCGCCGAAAGCGGTTTCGGCAAATCGTGCCGACCATTTTGCGATCCAGCAGGAATGCCCGTGGTACGGCCACTATACCGGGGAAGGTGCAGGCTCGGCCGATGAGCCTAACTGGTACGCAACGGCGTCGATCACGGCGCGCTGCAAGGACGGCGATCAGGTTTTCCATGAATATAGCGCACGGCATCCGGGCTATAGTGAAAAGGAAGCCGACAAGAAGCTCAGGCGGGCGCTTGAGGAAGCCGGTCCCCGCACCTGCGATGCCATCTGTGCGGAACTCGGGAACGAGCGCTTCTGCGACGGCTGCCCGCATCGTGGCAACATCACGTCGCCGATCCAGCTCGGCATAGTCTACGATCCCGGTCCTTTCGAGCCGAGGCCGCTGGGCTTCACGAAGGACGGCCATTTCGCACTGCTCGATCCAGTTCGGAAGATCGTTATCCCGGCATCCGCGCAGCAGCTTCTTTCGGGGCAGTATCTGCTAGGCTTGGCCGAGTCCGGTTTCTGGCGTCAGCGGTTTCCGGGGAAGAAGCCCGGATCGTTCAGCCCCAGCGCCGCTGGTGAAGCGTTGATGAAAGCCTGCCGACGCGCAGGGCCGTTCAATCCATTGCGCATTCGAGGTCGCGGCATCTGGCTTGAGAACGGCAAGGTCATCGTCAATCTCGGCCAGCCCGTCGAAAGCTCGAAGTTCCTCTACCTGTGCTTCGAGGGTATCGTGCTGGATGACGGGTTGAGCTTCGACACCCAGCGTCTCCGGGACCACCTTCAGCTCTACAACTGGCGCAACCCGCAGGATGCCGGCCTGCTGTTCGGTTGGCTCGCGATGGCGCCGATTTGCGGCGCTCTGACTTGGCGGCCTCATGTCTTTGTCTACGGCCCCGCCCGGTCGGGCAAGACCACCATCCATACGGTCGCCTCCGTCGTGCTCAGCCCGCTGGCAATTTCCGCTGATGGCCAGAGTTCCGAGGCCGGCATCCGCCAAATGGTTGGCCCCGATAGCCTGCCGGTGCTGGTGGACGAGTTTGAGGCCGACCAGAAGGACGCCACCCTACGCAACGTCCTTCGGCTCGCCCGCAGTGCCTCGTCCGCCGACACGCCGGTGCTGAGGGGAACGCCAGACGGCAAGGCGATGAGCTTCAGCCTGCGCACCACCTTCCTGTTCAGCGCTATCAACCCGCGTGGCATGTCGCCGGCCGATCAGTCGCGTATCTCGATGTTCGAGTTGCTGATGCACGAGAACGACCGGGAGGTGGCGAAGCGCATCGCCGAGGACGAGGTATATTTCCGCTCCACGGGCTCGGCATGGTGTTTCCACATGATCGGGCTCGCCCCTCTGGTGCAGCCGGCCGCCGACGCCATCGACATCCACCTGACGGGAGATCGCCGGCATCGCCAAAATATGAGCATCCTGATCGGAGCGGGCTTCGTCGCCCTGAATGGCCGGGTTCCCACGGACGAGGAAGCGCAGGCGCTCGCCGCCGAATACGCCCCTGCAATCGAGCGGCACGCCCTTGAGGTCTACCGCGACGATGCGCAGGAATGCCTCGACCACCTCCTGTCCTTCGTCGTAGACGGCTATCCCCTCGGTCATTGGCTCGCCTGCCTCCGCGATGAGCAGCAGCGGCGCGGCAACGATTTCGCGGAAGCCGCACGCATCGTGGCGAACTACGGCATGCGGGTGGAAACCGGGGGCGAGGCCGCAGGCTTCTACATCGCCAACGGCGCTCCGGCGATGGAGGAGGTGTTTCGGGGCACGCCATGGGCTCAGAAGGCTTGGGAACGGGCTCTCCGCAAGCTGGAGGATGCCTTCATCCCGCCAAACCCCATTCAGTTCAAGGTGCTGGGCAAGAAGCGGGCGACAGGCATTCCTCTGTCTTACCTGCCCGACGAGCCATTGCCGGGCATGGAGGTGCCGTATTGATGTGCCCGGACGGACGGACACCTACGCACTATGGGAGGGGGAGGGGTAGGTATGCGCCTGCCGCGCGTCGCCGCCGGCCCCCCTATACCGGTGCCCGCAGGCGTCCGTCCGTCCCGCCGTCCCGCCCGACTGGAACGCTGCCGCATCGTTTCGGCGAACGACGAGCCGCTTCCCTCCTTCCCTTGCCGAGGTGTTCGAGGCTGCGATTTCACCCTTCACCAGCATGGTTTTTGAAATATCCGAGGCCGCCTTCTCTCGCGGCTTTGCCCCTCAACAACAGGCCAAGGTTACGCGCGTGGTTACAATTCGGGCCGTCCTGGCGGCTCTCAAGCACAATTCGCGATTTATTGTGCTGGTCACCGCGCCGTGGTTCCCTCGCCGCTTTTTTTCCTGAAGTGTGAGTATGGTCATGAATAAGTTCAGAGTTTCAATCACCAGCACCACCCGCCGCCGCAAGCTGAGCAACGGCACAGTAGCATTGTACCCGCAATGGTACGCAGAATTTCGGGACCCTCTGACCCGGCAGCGTCGTCGCCGCGCCTTCAACCGCAAGAAGGACGCGGAGGCGTTCCGCAACGCCCTGCTCCTGAAGGTGGCAGAGGGCAGCAACTTCATTGACGAGCGCAAAGCCCCCACGGTCGCGCAGGCGATCGACCATTGGCTGGCAACCAAGGAGGGGAGCGTGAAGCCCTCAACGCTGAAGGGCTACAAGGTGTCGGTGAATGGCGCGATCCGTGGCCCGCTGCTGATCGGGACGAAGCAACAGCGCGCCGACTACACCGAGAAGGGTGTTGCGCCGAAGAATGCTCGGTTCCTGAAACTCTTGGGCCACGTCAAGCTGACAGACTTGAATACTGCTATGATCCGCCAGTGGCACCGAGCCGTCTCTGAGCACTGCGGCCAATACACTGCAAATCGCGCGAAGTCGCATTTGAAGAGCATCCTGGCTCTCGCCGAGGAGGATTTTGGCACCCGCGCCCCTAGCCTTCCCACCGGCCTGCCGCGCGCCCGGCACAAAGCCAAGAAGGCGATCCTGATGCCAGAGCATATCGCCAAGCTGATTGCAGCCGCCAAGGACGATCCCGAGCATGGTATATACTACGCCTTCCCGTTCCTCGCCGGAACGCGCCCCTCGGAGCAACTCGGCCTGCTGTGGTCCGAGGTGGATTTCGAGCGCAACGTGATCCGCATCCGCCGCATTCAGGAGCGCGACGGCTCGCTCACCGAGATGACGAAAACCGAAGCCGGGACGCGCGACATTCCCATGAGCGCGGTGCTGCGCGAGATGTTGCTGGCGTGGCGGGTCCGCTGCCCGCGCAAGGGTAAGGAATTGCACCGCGTCTTTCCCGGTCCCGGGCGCCTGCAAGAATGGCCGAAGCCGCGCCTCGGCGGCGGCGGGCCGCTGCTTTATCAGAACTTCCGCAAGCGTTATTGGGCGCCGGCCTTCAAGCGTCTCGGTATCAGCTATGTCACGCCCCATTCTGCTCGGCACTCGTTCATCTCTGCGCTTCAAGCAGAGGGCATCGAGGTCGGTCTGGTTGCGCAGATCGCCGGCCATGCCAATCCTACGGTTACGCTCGGCCACTACACGCAGGCCGTCCGCGACGGCAGTGCCGCCATCGAGGCGCTGGACAGGGCCTACGCCCGCTGACCGAGCGGCGGCGCGATACCATATGGTAGTCGTGAGCCGGGCGGGGCTTTCGGCACGCCCCTGCGCCGGTCTTGCCCCTCCGACCATATTTTCGTGGGCGCTGGCGCACCGTCGGCCCTACATACCCGCCCACCGGCAGCGCCGCTCGGTAGTACCTCTCCGGCCCGAGGAGAGGCATGTGGCGCTCCAGCACCATGTAGGCGCCCACGGACTGGCCCTGAAACACCGATAATTATGTGCCGGCTCCCGGCATGGTTTCCTGTTCTGTTGGACACAGGAGACCGCCCATGCACATCATGCTCAGGGACAAGCGCACCGGCGCGGAGGAATGGATGCCGTTAGAGCAGGTCGCGAAACTGATGAGCCTCACGGCCGACGAGATCGAATGGGCGCTCGAAGAGTTCGGCGAAATCGAAATCGGTGACTACATCGCGCTCGAGCAAGAATGGTAGGCGTTACTGCCTGGCTTTACGCCATCCCGCCTTACGGGCTTCCTCCTCACTGCAGAACCTTCGTTCTCCGTGGTCTGGCGAGATGCGGGTGGCATGGTAATATTTTTGGCCGGGAACATGAAAAATGCGCTCCCCAGTCTCGATGCTGATGTTGCCCTTTATGTTGCAGTTTGCCCGCGGCAGCATCGCCTTGACGCTGGCGCTAGAAATCCCGTCCCATGTGTAGCCGATACCGAAAGCGCTTACGATCATCAATCCGGCGAGCAATCGGGGTATTGTCACTGCGAGCTTTCGCCGAGGCGATGTGTCTTGCGCCGCTCGACCGATATCTTCAGCGAGCACCTTAAGCTTCTGTTCTGGGTCGCCCCATTTGAGACGCCGGAGCTTATAGATGTTACGAGCCATCGAAGCAAAGTACACGAAAGGAAATAAAGCAGCCGTTCACATGCCCCTTGAAATTTTAAATATACCGGTTCTGAAACATTACCCTTCGACCAGATAGATCCTGCATATTTAGCATTCGGTTACCGATTCTGGATTTCTCTCGGGAGTTCAGTGAGCTGCCTCGTCAGGAAACACAACGCATGCCGGTTTATCAGTTTGCCCGGGACAGAATAATCCCTCTACGTAAGACGACGTTTGGCTTGATGCAGATCCATGAGCGTCGCGATCTTCAACGGCTTCTGCGCGAAAGCATCAGCGTAATCGCCCCCGATACGCTCGTTATCGCGGAGGAGTTCGGCGAATGGGACGATTCACGACGACGTATCGATTTGCTGGGGGTTGATCGTGACGCCAATCTGGTTGTTATCGAACTGAAGCGTTCAGAGGACGGCGGCCATATGGAGCTTCAGGCCCTTCGCTATGCCGCTATGGTCTCGACAATGACCTTTGAACAGGCAGCAGATGTCTTTGCGCGGTATCTCCATCAGCTGGGCCGAGAGGAAACTGATGCGAGGGTTGAGCTGCTGGAACATCTTGGATGGGTTGAGCCCGACCATGACCAGTTCGGGCAAGACGTGAAAATTGTGCTCGCATCGGCAGAATTCTCACGCGAGTTGACGACCTCGGTGCTCTGGTTGCTGGGCCGGGACATCGATATCAGGTGCGTCAGACTCCAACCATATGACTATGACGGACACGTTCTGGTTGATGTCCAACAGATCATTCCCTTGCCTGAAGCGGCGGAGTACCAGATTCAGGTTCGAGAGAAGGCGCGAAAAGAGCGCGAGTTCGTGCGCACTACGAGCGCCGATTTTACCCGGTACGATTTAACCCTCGGCCAGTCACGTCATGTATCGGTGCCGAAGCGCCATGCGCTTTATCTCCTGTTCCGGCATCTTGTGGATCGAGGCCACGATCCATCGGAGGTCGCCGAGCACTGCGGTCCACGCAAAAACCGCGCCCTTTATTCGGTGGAGGGAGAGGTCGAGCGAGATGAATTTCTGCGCCTCGCGGAAATAGCCATGGCGGCTGGCGGCAGGAAGTTCAGGCCGCCACGTTTCTTCTGTGAGGAAACCGAACTGGTGCGTTACAACGGCCGGACCTATTCTTTCTCAAATCAATGGGGCGGTTCAGAATGGTTGGCGGCGATGACGGAGCTAAAAGACGCGTATCCTGATGCCGGAATTGACTTTCAAGCTAGCGGATCAGATTTGCCCTAATTAACGTAGTGTAGGCGGCGGAACTCACGCCCCGTTCCATCCGGTCCCTAGATACTCGCCGCTGACGAAACCCGGTTCCCAGCGCCTACACGCCTCCATGGCCGCCACCGCCAGCCTCGCCGGGCTGTCAGGATGCACGAGCAGGAAGAACACGACGTGCGCCGTGGAGAATGCCCAGATCGCTGCGCCGGATCCGCTAAAAATCTTGGTCGTGTGCGACATGCTGCTGACCGGTTTTGACGCCCCGGTAGAGCAGGTTCTGTATCTCGACGCGCCTTTGCGGGAGCATACGCTTTTGCAAGCGATTGCTCGCGTCAACCGTACCGCTGACGGCAAGACCTATGGGCTGGTTGTGGACTATTGGGGAGATAACCGGCGCATCGCAGATGCCTTGGACATGTTCTCCGACGAGGATGGAATCGCCAGCGCGCTTCGCCCGCTGTCCGAGAAAATCCAGCTTCTGGAAAGTCGGCACCGGGCCGCCATTCGGCTCTTCGAGGGCCTTGGCCGTCAGGACGATAACGCATGCGTTGAACTGCTGCGTCCGGATGACGTTCGCGCCAAATTCGAACTCGACTTCCTGCGCTTCGCCGAAGCCATGGACATGGTCCTGCCCGATCCGAAGGCATTGGAAGAACCCTATACATCCGACTTGAAATGGTTGTCACGCATTCTGGCGCGCCAAGCCGTTCCAATGCCCCGACGTAGGTTACGGCGACATCCCGGCTCACGGTCACGATCTGAGCTTTGAACCCGTTCGGTTCAATCGTGCTTCGATAGTGCTCGAGAATATCTCTGGCGATGGCCTCAACGCGAACCGGCGCTCCAGCTAGCTTCTCCTGAAGGCCGGTGCCACGTCTGAGTTTTGCAATCTCGTCTTCGGATAGTTCCGGGAACGCTGCCCGAACTTCCCGTTCAAAATCGCGTCCGTCGATCCTAATGCGGGCATCGCGCATCTCGTAATAAATCGGGACGGTCGCTCCATCTTTCACAGCCTGGTCGATCAGGTAGCGGTGCAGATAATCGCCGAAGACCTCGCGGGTGCTCCGGTCTTTTTTGTCGATTGGCGTGCCGGTGAAGGCGATCATACAGGCATTGGGCAACCCCGCGCGCATCCGGGCGGCAAGCGCGCCATATTGCGTCCGGTGCGCTTCATCGACCATGACGAAAACATTCCGCGCCTTGGAGATATCCGTCGCGGTTTTCCGGGGGCGTGGTCGCCCAACTGACTGGTTCTGGTTACAAAGGCATCAGGGGTCGCTGGCTGCGACGGTGGAACGAGCTTGCCAGCTCGCAAAAGGAGCCTTTCAGGGGTAATCGTCCTGTTGCACGGTGTGAATTGCGCTGGAGTCGCGAGGGAATAAAACCGGTACGGATGATTTTCATCATTATTGACGTGAACCGAGGATTGTCTTTCTTCGGTTCTTCAAGATAGCGCGATTACATTTAGGTAATGCGTTGCGCCGCGCAGGGGACGCTGACTTTCATAGAATTAACTGCAACGTTATCGTTCGTTCCCCAGTATGAGGATAGGAACGCCCGCGAGTATGGTAGTGGTGTGCGGCCCAATCTCGCAGAACGGTTCCAGATCAGCGACCCGTAGGCGAATATCTGAATTGGCCGCATCCGCCCTTGGGTGAGCGTAGCGGCGAGCATGTCAAGATCGGCGTCTTCCAGCATCCGCAAGCCCGGATCGTGCAACGGCCCTTCGACCGGAGCGACACGGGCAAGATGGTCGTCGTTCAAGATGATGGGAAACCGATCAAGCATTGGATTTTCGCCAGACGATGATTTTTCCACTCCACATGGTTTCGGTGGCGATATGTGAGAATTGTTGTTTCAACAAATCCGCCATCTTCCGGGACACGACTTCAAATGGGGTGCAAACCCAGCGGCATATCCCGTGAGCCTGTCAACTGGCGGGCTGCCTCCTGCAAAGCGCTTTGCAGGATCTCCTCCATCACCGGATGGTAGAAAGGCATTTGCAACAGGCTGGCGGCAGTCTCACCACGCCCGATTGCCAGGGCGAGCAAATGCGCCAGATGCTCCCCGCGGGGCCCCAGCATCGCCGCGCCAAGCAGGCGACCATCGGCCTTGTCCGCGTAAACGCGCAATATGCTGCGAGGCTCATGCAGGATACGGGCGCGGCCATTGCCCTGCCCCTCGGCGGAACCGATGACAATTTGTTTGGGATCGAGTTCGCTTAACGAGGCGCCAACAACAACGAGATCGGGATCTGTGAAGGCAATGGCCAATGGTGTCTTGCGGGCAAAAGCTTGCGCCTTCATTTCAGGATTGCGAGCGACGCGCGCCGCGTTGAACCCCGCGATCACGCCCTCATCGACCGCTTCATGCATCAACTGGCGACTGCCATTGACATCCCCGGCGAGAAAGACCGGCAAATCTCCGGCCTGCATTGTGTTGGCGTCGAAGTGGGGAACGCCTTTGCTGTTCACTTCAATGCCGGCTTCCGCCAGGCCGAGTCTGTCAATATTCGTTCGACGACCGAGTGCGGCCAGCACAAATTCCACATCGGCACGGCGATTGTCATCAGCCTCCATCACGATGCCGCTGTCTTTGAGCGTCAGGCGCGTTTCAGTCTGCAACCACATCTCAAACTCGGAGCCAAACCGCTCGACGGCGCGTGCCGACACTTCGGCGTCGGTCATGCCGCCGATGAATGGTGCGATATCAGCGCCAGTCACCTTGACGCCCAACCGCGACAGCGCCATGCCCATTTCCATCCCGATCGCCCCGAGGCCGAGAATGCCGATCGACGCAGGCAGCGTCTCCAGTTCGAACAGATCGTCGGTGGTGATTACACGCTCACGAACATTATCCAGCCACCCGGGCACGATCGGGCGCGAGCCGGCGGCAATGACAACCGCTCTGGCCTTGATCTGGCGGTGTCCGCCATCATTCAATTCCACGGCAAGACGATCGGTCGAAAGAAAGCGCGCGCGACCTTCCAGCAACCGATCACCGGCAATCTCGCGCGACCTGTTGGCGGTGGGATTTGCAAATCCATCGCGCTGTTTGCGCAATGTTGCCCAGGCAGCGCGGTGGTCGAGCCGCAGGTGCTCCATACCACTACCGCCGATCTGGTTGAGCTGCAACGCAGCTTGCCACCGGGCGCCTGCATGCAGTGCAATCTTGGATGGCATGCATCCCACCCGGGCGCAAACTGTCCCCAGCGGGCCGTGATCGATCAGGACAAAATCCAGCCCGGCGCGTCTGACCTCGCGCAGTGCGTACATTCCGGCGGTTCCGGCACCGATGATTGCGACATCGACCTCAACCGTTTGTGTCATGGCAAGCATTCTCCCGAGATAAATATGAGCCTGTTCTCGCGGCACTGATCCGACGGTTTGCGGGTCAGGTGATCTGCAACGAACCCTTGGCAGCCATCATCAGGTCGATGACGTCGGGGGCTGACACGATTTCGTAACCCGCCGCCATCTGCGCTTCTGTGAAGCCATTATGGATCATGCAGGATTTGCAGATGCCAATCCGTCCACCGCCGAGGATAAATTTCGCCAGCAGGTCAGAAACAGGTTCGAAGGGCTTGCCAACATCGATCCCTTCGGTGGCGCCTGGCTGGCCAAGCTCAACCGCCTCAACCATCAGAAGCACCATGGTATTGTGGCCCTTTTCGAGCGCATTCAGCGCCATGGTGAAAGCCACGGTAACCTTGGCAGGATTGGAACGGCCATCGAACAGGGTGGCGACAAAATCAGCGGATTGCATGGGTTTTCTCCTAGTTTAAGAGCGAAAGCCGAAATGATGTCATGGATATTGAAGTCGAAACCGTATCGACACGTCTCATGTTCGCAGCACACGATAGATCGCCGGGATGACGAGCACGGTCAGCAGCGTGGATGAGGCAAGGCCGAACAGCAGCGAGATCGCCAGCCCCTGAAAGATCGGGTCGGTGAGGATTACTGCTGCGCCGATCATCGCCGCGAGCGCGGTCAAGAGAATTGGCTTGAAGCGGATCGAGCCGGCCTCGATCAGGATTTCCGTCAGTGGCCGGTCCTTGGCATCGGTGTGGCGGATGAAATCGACCAGCAGGATCGAGTTGCGCACGATGATGCCGGCAAGGGCGATGAAGCCGATCATCGAGGTGGCCGAGAACGGTGCTCCGAACAGCCAGTGGCCACCTAGAATGCCGATAAAGGTCAGCGGCACCGGCGTCAGGATAACCAGCGGCGCCTTGAATGAGCCGAACTGCGCAACGACGAGGATATAGATACCAAGCAGTGCCACCATGAAGGCTGCGCCCATGTCGCGGAAGGTCACCCATGTCACCTCCCACTCGCCATCCCAGAGCAGCGTCGCGTTGCGCTCGTCGTCTGGCTGGCCGTAAAGCGAGATAACGGGTTTCGGCAAATCACCCCAATCCTGCGCATCGAGCGCGTCCTGCACCGCAATCATGCCATAGAGCGGGGCCTCGAACTCGCCCGCAAGCTCGGCCGTAACCATTTCTGCGGCGCGACCGTTACGACGGAATATCAGGTAAGAGGAGTGTTCCTCGGCAACACGCACCACGTCGCCAAGCTCAACAACGCCACGATCACCCGGCAGCACATTGGCCGGGATCGGCGTTGTCAGGAAGCGCTCGTCGAGGCGGCGTTCCGATTTTGGCCGCTCGATACGCAGCGGGATCGGCTGGCGGCCTTCGCCGCGATGCGAATAGCCGACCGTCATGCCGCCATTGAGAATGGCGATGGTGTCGAGCACGTCGCCTTCCTCGACGCGGAAGAATTCAAGATCGTCGGTGGAGATGGTGGCTCTAAGCCGCCGCGCCGCAACGCCATGGGAATTGTCGACATCGACGATATAGGGAACGGAGCGGAAGGCGGCTTCAACCTTTTGCGCCACTGCCCGCCTTGTCGCGGCATCGGGACCATAGATTTCGGCCAGAAGTGTCGCCATCACCGGTGGTCCCGGCGGCGGCTCAAGCACCTTGAGGCTGGTTCCCGCCGGCACGTCGAGCGCCGCCAACCGCTCTCTGATGTCGAGCGCAATGTCGTGGCTGGCGCGGCTGCGCTCGCCCTTCGGCAACAGGTTGATCGCCACCTCGCCCAGATGCGGATCGGTGCGGTAAAAAGAATGGCGCACCAGTCCGTTGAAGTTGAAGGGGGCGGCAGCACCCGCATGGGTCTGCACCGATTTCACCTCTTCCATATCGAGCACGATGCGCGCGATGGCTTGCGCGATCGCGTCCGACGCTTCGAGCGAGGCGCCTTCGGGAAGGTCGATGGTGACGGAAAGTTCAGACTTGTTGTCGAACGGCAGGAGCTTCACCGTCACGGCCTGCGTGTAAAACAGCGTCAGCGAACCGAGTGTGAGTGCGCCGACACCGAGCAGGAACAGCCAGCTCCGCGCCTTGCTTTTCAGGATTGGCCGCGCGCTGGCGGCATAGATGCGCCCGAGCAGCCCGCCACTGCCGTGACCATCTCCGTTGTGAGAATGAGCCTGCGCCTTTCCGGCCACCTTCAGCATCAGCCATGGCGTCACCATCACCGCGACGAAGAAGGAAAAGATCATCGCCGCAGACGCATTGGCCGGGATCGGGCTCATATAGGGGCCCATCATGCCTGACACGAACAGCATCGGCAGCAGTGCCGCCACCACCGTCAGCGTGGCGACGATGGTCGGGTTGCCCACTTCCGCCACCGCTTCGATGGCCGCCTGGCGACGCGACCGGCCATCCTTCATCGCCCAGTGGCGGGCGATGTTTTCGATGACAACGATGGCGTCATCGACCAGGATGCCGATGGAAAAGATCAGCGCAAACAGCGAGACGCGGTTCAGCGTATAGCCCATTATCCATGACGCAAACAGCGTCATCAGGATGGTGACGGGGATGACCACCGCCACCACCAGCGCCTCGCGCCAGCCGATTGCAAGCCATACCAGCAGGATGATCGAAACGGTCGCGAGCGCCAGATGAAACAGCAGCTCATTGGCCTTTTCATTGGCGCTCTCGCCATAATCGCGCGTCACCTCGACCGCGATCTCCTGCGGGATCAGCGATCCTTGCAGTTCATCAACCCGGTGCAGGATCGTCTCGGCGACGGTGACGGCATTGGAGCCGGCGCGCTTGGCAAGCGCCAGCGTCACCGCCGGAACGCGGGCGATCTGGTCGCCATCGCGCGTCACCGTCGAGACCAGCGCCTCCCCCGGTTCGGTCACGAATTCAACTGTCGCGACATCGCGGACATAGACCGGGCGGCCATCGCGGGAGGTCAAAAGCAGATTGCCGATCTGTGCCGGTGTCGACAGCGTCTCGCCGGCGACCAGCATGATCTGTTCACCACCATCGCGCAGATTGCCCACCGGAAAGGCGCGGTTGGCGCCCTGCACCTTGCCGGCAAGCTGTTGCAGGGTGACGCCATAAAGCGCCAGCCGCGCCGGGTCGGGCGCAATGCGGATTGCCTCGTCAGCCGCGCCGACCAGATAGGTCAGGCCGACATTGTCGATTTTGGCGAGTTCGGTTTTCAGCTCGCGGGCAATCCGTGTCACTTCATTGGCGTCGATGCGATGGGCTGCCGCCGGGGCCAGGGTTGGGTTTGGCGTCAGCGTCAGTGACACGATGGCAACGTCGTCAATGCCACGCCCGATGATCTGCGGTTCGGGGATGCCGACGGGAATACGGTCCATATTGGCGCGCAGCTTGTCGTGAACGCGCAAGACGGCTGCGTCGGCAGATGTACCGACCAGAAACCGTGCTGTCACCAGCGTACTGTCATCGCGGGTTTGCGAATAGACATGCTCGACACCGTCAATGCCCTTGACGATCACCTCCAGAGGTTCGGTGACGAGCTTGACCGCGTCCTCTGCCTTGAGACCATCGGCGCGCACGAGGATGTCAACCATCGGCACGGAGATCTGCGGTTCTTCCTCGCGCGGCAGGGCAATGAGCGCCAGAAGGCCGAACGCCAGCGAGGCAATGAGGAACAGCGGCGTCAGCGGCGAGGTGATGAAGGCACGGGTCAGCGCGCCCGCCATGCCCAGACGATGGGAGGGCGTTGTCATGGCACGATCACGCTGTCGCCAGCTTCAAGGCCGGTCAGGATTTCGACATGGGTTTTTCCATCCTGCATGATGGTTTCGCCTGGAACCACGACGCGCTCCACCTCGGTTGCGCCCGCCATGACACGGACAAAATCGAGCCCGGCGCGGGTAGCAAGTGCCGCTTGCGGCACAAGCAGTGCCGAGCGCAGGCCGACCGGCACCTCGACCAGAATACGGGCATCGACAAAGGCGTCATCCAGCCCTTCGACCTCGACATCGGCGATGACGCGGCCATTTTCGATGCGCGGATAGATTTTGGCGAGGCGACCCTGCCTGGCTTCTCCTGCCGTGACGATCCTTATCGGCGCGCCTTCCTCCAGTTCAGCGGAATGGCGCTCGGGGATGGCAAGGCGCAGGAAGAAGCCACCGCCGCCAATGGTGGCAACAGGCTCTCCGGGCATGATGACGGCACCCTTCGTCAAAGGCACGCTCAGCACACGCCCTGATGCAGGGGCCAGAACGTCACCTTCCTCGCCCTGCTGGACGATAACGGAACGCTGCGCCTGCGTTGCTGCGATCTGGTTTTGCGTTACATCGACATCAGTGGAAAGCTGCTCCAGCCGCTGGGCGGTGATGACACCGCGTTCGACCAGCGAACGCCCGCGTTCAAGCTCTGACTGTGCGCGCCCAAGCTGGGCTTCGAGCGCGCGCAATTGTGCATCGATAGCAGCGATCTGGAAATCGATCTTGTCGTCACGCACAATGGCGATCCGGGTCCCGGCCTCGACCTCGTCGCCTTCTGATACCAGAAGCTCGACCACGGTGCCGCCGATGCGCGCCCGCGCCGGCACCAGATCGCGCGCCTCGACACGGCCATAGACGGCCTTCCATTCCGGCACGTTCTGCGGCGAAAGCACGAATGTTTCGGCAGCAAAGGAAGGGGCGGTCGCCACAAGCGCGGCGACCAGGATGACAATACGCATGATGACAGGTCTTTCAGATAAGACGGGCAGATCAGACGGAGCAGGCAGGCTTGAAGCCGAGGCGCTTCAGAACAGCCGCAGCGGGGCAGAAGCCGGTGAAAGCCGACTGGAACATATTGAGTCCGACAAACACTGTCAGCCAGATGAAATAGGGCGAGACCCAGACGGTCAACGCCACGGAAACGAGTACCATGACGCCGGCAAAGGCAAGGACGGAACGTTCGAGGGTCATTGGGAATACCTCCTGTAAAGTGCGTATATTGCTATATACGCAGATATGAATGTAAAGGCAAGCCCAATTGACACTCACGGCTTCGCAAATCAGTCATCAGTTCACTCAGCGGGAGCAATCGACGCTTTGCGGGCGCTTTGCCAGACAAGCGGCACGAGGATAAGCGCGACAGCGGGGAAGATCAGCCAGTTGATCGTCTGCCAGCCCGAGGCGTGCAGCAGCGCACCGGCAAAGAAGGAGGCACCGGCGACCGTGCCGAAGATCAGGAAGTCATTCGCTCCTTGCGCCTTGCCGCGTTCGGCCTCGCTATGGCAGTCGGTGACCATGGCGGTCGCGCCGATGAAGCCGAAATTCCAGCCAATGCCCAGCAGGATCAGCGATACGTAGAAGTGAATGAGTTGCAATCCAGCGAGTGCAAAGACGGCTGAAACCGCGATCAGCAGCAGGCCAAGTGCCGTTATGCGCTCCTTGCCGAAGCGCGCCATCAGATGGCCGGTAACGAAGCTCGGCGCAAACATTGCCAGCACATGCCACTGGATGCCAAGCGCAGCGTGATCAACCGAATGGCCATGACCGACCATGGCGATGGGGGCTGCCGTCATCACGAACACCATCAGCCCGTAGGAGACGACGCCGGCTGCTACCGCCAGCACGTAGCGCGGCATCATAAGAATCCGGATCAGCGGTCGTCCGGTATCCTGCACATTGCCCGTCTTAGTTGCCTTCGGCGTGCGCAGCAGAAGAAGAACAGGCACGGCCATCAGCGCCAGTGCCGCCTGACTGAGAAAACTGCCGACATAGGGTGTTCCCGGAACCGCATCGCGAGTCCAGATGACGAGTTGCGGTCCGATGATGGCCGCAATCAGGCCGCCGATCATCACCCAGGAAATTGCCTTGGCCTTCAGTTCGCCGGTTGCTGCATCAGTCGCCGCGAAGCGATAGCTCTGGACATAGGCGGCGTAGAAGCCGGCAATGAAGGTGCCGAGACAGAAGATCAGGAAAGAAGCCGAAAAGATGCCGAAGGCGGCGACCAGGCCAGCTGCCATGCCAAAGCCGGTTCCGAGCAAATAGCCGTTGCGCCGCCCGACCTGTCGCATGACAAACGCTGCCGGAAGCGTGCCGACGGCAAGGCCGAGATTAAACAGGCTGACGGGCAGCGTCACCAGTGCCGGGTCGGAGGAAAGCTGCTGACCGACCAATCCACCCAGCGAAATGATGATCGGCGGGCTTGCCGCCCCCAGCGCCTGGGCGGCAGTCAATACGAAGATATTCCTTTTGGCGATGGCCTGATCAGTCATGTCAAACTCGTTGAGCAGGCACGTCTGGATTACGGGACAGGATGCCTAAGGGATGAGGGATTAGCAGTCCGCCTGCTGACAGAAGGAGCCGTACAACACTTCCACTACGCGTCGCGCGACATCGCTTTCGATGCGGTACCAGATGGTCTGGCCATCCCGGCGACCGGCAATAAGCCGGTCCCGACGCAACAGGGCCAGATGCTGCGATACGGTTGAATCGCGGATGCCAAGGAATTCGGCGAGTTGGCCGACCGACTTTTCCCCGTCGATCAGCCGGCACAGGATCAACAATCTATGCTGGTTTGAAAGCGCCTTGAGCAACTCGCTTGCTTCACCGGCTGCGTCACGCATGGCATCTGCATCTATTTTCATTTTTAAGTTCATACTTGCGTATCTACCATTATTCGCATATGTAGTCAACAATCGCCTGCTGAGGCAAGGCCCGGTTTGCAGATATGGAGGGAGTATCAGTCAAATGCCCGTCAGTCGCCAGATCGTCTGTCCGCATTGTTCCGGCATCAATCGTGTGCCACTGGACAGGCCTGCCAAGGCAGCCCGATGCGGCCGCTGCAAGGACCGGCTGTTCACCGGTCGCCCGCTTGATGCCGATGCCACGACATTCAAGCGACAGACGCAACATGGCGACCTGCCGGTTCTGGTCGATGTCTGGGCGCCATGGTGCGGTCCCTGCCAGATGATGGCGCCGGCTTTTGAGGCCGCCGCAGCCGACCTTGAACCGCAGATGCGCCTGCTGAAGCTCAATTCCGATGCCGAGTCCGGGGTTGCCGCACAACTGGGCATACGTGGCATTCCGACGATGATCCTTTTTGCCGGTGGCCGCGAGGTCGCCCGCGTTTCGGGTGCGATGACACAAAAACAGATCGTCGACTGGGCCTGCGCCAGAAGCAGCGCCGTACAGTCCGACAGCTGACGCAAGAGGAGCGCACAAAATGAACAGACGCAAATTCCTGATTGCAGGCGGCGGGGCGGCATTGCTCGTCGGCGCACCTCTTTCCCTGACTGCGACACAGGCACAGGCCCGAACCTCGGACACACGTGCCCATATCGTGATCGCTGGCGCAGGCGCGGCCGGGCTGGCGCTTGCCTCGCGCCTGCGGCGCTCCATGCCCAACGCAACCATCACCATCATTGACGCCAAGAAGGAGCATCACTTCCAACCCGGCTTCACTCTGGTCGGTGCCGGCATCTGGTCGCCTGCCCAGGTGACGGAACGCAATGAAGATTACATGCCGCGCGGCGTCGAGTGGGTCGAGGCCGCCATTGCCGAGTTCGATCCCGACGCCAATGCCGTGGTGACCACCACCGGCCAGCGGATCGACTATGATTTCCTTCTGGTCGCGACCGGGCTCAAGCTCAACTACGAAGCCATCGAGGGCATGGATGCATCCCTGATCGGCCGCGACGGCATTGCCTCGATCTATGCCGGGCCGGAGCAGGCCAGGGCATCAAGCACCGCGATTGACCGTTTCATCGAGACTGGCGGTGTCGGCCTTTTCGGGCGGCCTGCCGGCGAGATGAAATGCGCCGGCGCGCCGTTGAAGATCACCTTCATCACTGATGACAAGGCCCGCAGCCAAGGCCGTCGAGGCGGGGTCGAACTGATCTATAACGCGCATAACCCCGCCGTCTTCGCGGTTCCACCGGTCAATGAAAAGGTCAAGGAAATGTTCGCGGCCCGCGACATCGCCGTCAATTACAGCCATGTGCTGACGGCGATCGATCCCGGCACGAAGCAGGCAACCTATGCCACCGAAAGCGGCGATGTCACGCTCGACTATGATTTCATCCATGTCGTCCCGCCGATGCGCGCGCCGGACGCCGTGAAAAACAGCCCGCTGCCCTGGCAGGAAGGTGCGCTTGCCGCCGATGGCTGGATCGAGGCCGACAAGGCGACTTTGCGTCATCCCCGCTTTTCCAACGTCTTCGCCGTCGGCGACATTGCCGGTGTCCCGCGCGGCAAGACAGCAGCCAGCGTCAAGTGGCAGGTTCCGGTCGTCGTCGACAATCTCGTCGCCGAAACGGCGGGCCGAACATCGCAGGCAGTCTATAATGGCTACACCTCCTGCCCGATGGTCACCGGCATCGGCAAGGCGATGCTGATCGAGTTCGACTATGACGGCAATCTGATCCCCTCCTTCCCGTTCATCGATCCGCTGAAGGAATTGTGGGTGTCGTGGCTGATCGAGGAAAAGGGCCTGCTCGGCGCCTATCGCGCCATGCTGCGCGGTCGTGCATAGGGAGAAAAAACCATGAGCGATTTCGATCTAACAACGATTTATTTCATTCTCTCCGAGAGCATGGGCGGCTGGCTCTGGGTGCTCGTCGCGCTGGCCTTCATCCTTCTGATAGGCATTGTTTCGGGCGGGGCAAAATTACGAAAAGCAGGAAGACCGGCCAGGCGTCCGCTCACTGCCGCTCTAGTGGCTGGTTTGGCTGTAACGGCGATTTCTGCTTTCCTTGTCCCCGTCTGGACATTGGCGGGTCCGGGGGCACTGGTGGCTACGGTAGATTACGCTGCGGCCATCCTTCTTGCCCTGGTGCCCGGAGCCAGCGCCGGAGCGCTTGTTTTCTTCCTGGCAGCCAGCAAATGTGCTGCCAGATCGGCATAACTCTTGAAAAGATCTGATGCTTCCGTCAACGCCGCTCCGGCGGGAGCACAGAGGCGACGCGAAACGTCGCCCCCGTGCCCTGCGGACTTCCCCGGCCGCAGGGCATTCATTGTCCACTCCACGGTCATTGGTGAGTTCAGGTTATAAATGACGTGGCAGCGGTTGCTTGATCATCAGCTATCGAGGTGAGAACCGCCAATCCATATGACGAATTTTGCAGCAACGGAGTTAGGAGAGACTTTTTCCGCCAGGACTGCGATATTTACCCTGATCTCAGCAAGATTCGCGCGTCTGCGCGCTTGTGGATTCCACGACCCGCTTTCTTGGCCTCAACTCACCGACATGAGCAACCGTGTTCCATCTTCCAATATCAGGGGTGAGCGGCGCAAATTGTCCCTGATGCGGGTGCAGATTTGTTCGGCATTGGCAATGCCGGTATCCGGCAGGAGCAGCATGAATCGTCGCCCCCGATCCGACCCAGCACGTCATCGCTCCGCAGATGACATGGGGCTACCGTGGCCAGATGGCGCAATGCATCGTCCCCGACATGGTGTCCAAAACTGTCGTTGATACGCTTGAAGTGGTCAACGTCGATTGCAATCAGGCCACTCTGTCGGCCTTGCGATTCAGAAAGCGCCTGATCCGCATGCTCGACAAAAGCGGGTGCGGTTCACCAAGCCCGTCAGCGCATCCGCTTCCGCTATGTGGGAACTCCCTTTATCGACGGCCAGGGGCCGCTATCGACCCCGTCCTCGACATTGTTGTGGTTGTTTGCGCAGGATCAAGGAGCCGGGTCGTCAAATGACGACAATGAATATGGGATGCTTTCCAAGAGAGGTTGCCGGTGATGGCAGACGCTGGAAGCAGCATGATGAAGGGCGTGCGCATTCTTTGCGCGCTCGCTCTTCTGTTTGTCAGCTTTGCTCACAAAGTTCCCATGCTGAACGAAGCGTCCATCCAACCCATTGAAGTATCCCAATATGTATTTCCCGATGGTACGCAGCATGTGCTTTGTCTTACGGACGAGGCCGGCAACGGTGAACATGACCATTGGGACCTCGGCTCGCCTTGCCGATGCTGGATGAACTGCGGATCGAGTTTTTGACGAAGGTCTGCTCGAACCCTTCCGCCCTCGCCATGGCGGAAGGCGGTCCCGACCTGAAGGCGCATGACCTGATGCTGGCGCTTACGTCGTCGGGCATCGCCATGCTCGACCTCGATCTGGGATGGATGGCGCATTGCCTGAACGGTCTTCTGCCGCCGGGCTATCGCGGGAACACTGCCGACGAAACGCTCGGGATGCTGAAGAGCGCGCGCGAGAAAAATCTCGGACAGGGTGGAGCATCCTTTGGAGACTATGAGCCCGGCGAATTGGGACCGATTCCCTTGGGCTATCTGCCGGATGGCCGGTTCGTGTTCTTCGAGCAGACCCGCCACCTTATCGTCGTGGAAACCAGCACGAGGCTTGTCGTCCTCGGCACGTTGCTCAATCTCGCTCCGCCGACAACGCTCGCAGCAGCGCATATTTCCGATAGTCGTTGATGTCCCCGACGTACTGATGCTTCAACCCAAACTCCACGTTATGACGCGAATTACCGCGTCATAACGTATATAGACCCGTGGAGGATGTCATGGACATTTCGTCCGCATGGAGTTGTTTGCATCCAACCTCAGGAAACGCGCGGAGGAACTCGGCATTTCGCATGCCGAAGTGGCCCGGCGCGCCGGTTTGAGTGAAACCCGATATGGCAACTACGTTAGCGGCCGGCGTGAACCAGACCTCGCTACGCTGGTCAGGATCGCGTCGGTGCTGGCAACAACGCCCGACATATTGTTGATCGATCAGCAAGATTCAGTCGTTCAATCACCCCGGCAACTCGCACTGGCGAGAATAGACGCAGCTTCTATGGCTCTGCGCGACGACGATCTTGAAAGGGTGGTCGTTATGATCGAGGCACTTGCGGCAGCGCGAACCTGAAGAATTGCTAGCGCTTTAGCTGCTTCCCTTCCCTTTTGGCCCCTGTCGTATAGTGATCGAGATGCTTGTTGTCGCCCGAAGACAGATGGGACAGCAGAACTCGTTTCGAGACGATCGACAGTGCCAGACAATTCTGTTCTAGGTTACATTTAGGGGGAGAAATGCTTTTAGACGGCGACCAGCTTCGGCGGTTCATGATTTTCCATCCATTCGCGGTCGCAAAGTACCAAGAAATGCTGGGTTCAAAAGCGCGCTTCGTTCACTATTGCAGTGCAGAAGCGGCCTACTACATCATAAAATTAAGACGCATGCGGCTGCGAAACGCTGTCGTTATGAATGATTTCCTTGAAATCGAGCACGGCGCAGAATGTCTCGCAAACGCTTGGCGGAGCGCGACCGGAGAAAAGTTCAAAAAGCTAATCGACGGGATGTATCCGGGCTTGCCTGATGAACTCGCCAAACTTGTTGACGGGTGGGCTCCCATCTTCCGATCAGATACGTACATCACTTGCCTTTCCCAGCATAACGACACAGAGGACAATCTAGGCAGGTTATCAATGTGGCGAGCCTACGGGGGCGCTGCGGGGGTTGCCGTGGTGTTAAATCCGAGTGTCTTTCTGAGTGTCAGTGACGCTCTGCCAGCCTTCACGTCGCCAGTCGCATATCTAACGCTAGAGGATTTTGAGCGAGAACTGGCAAAGGTAACGGACAGCATAGAGACAAACGCAGATTTCGTGAAACAGGACGGCCGCGAGGGTATGCTGAACAGCCTTTATCATGCCTTCCGATTGGCTGTTCTATGCACCAAACATCCTGGTTTCGCGGAAGAGCGAGAGTGGCGCATCGTCTACACACCTAGTCACGGAAGCTCCGACAGGATCGTGCGTAGCGTCGAATTGATCAAAGGCGTTCCGCAAGTTGTTCATAGCATACCTTTCGTGGACTACCCGGAGGAAAACCTTGAGGGGGCTGAGCTACCCAAGCTGATTGATCGAGTCATTGTCGGCCCGACGGAATTCCCCGACCAAGTACGCTTGGCAATGGTTGAGTTATTAAGTGAGGCTGAGGTCCCTGACGCTCAAGCTAAGGTCGTCTGCTCGACGATCCCGCTGCGGCAGTAGAGTTTTGGACTCCGCAGCATTGCTGCGCAGTCCAGCGACACCGCGATTTCACGCCGCCTCGATTCCGCAAACTGGTAACCCGCGTGTAACCGCGGCCTTTTTTGCCGCTTCCGTGCCTTGCGATTTCAACCGTCCGGAAAACACGAAAGCCGCGGAATTCCGCGGCTTTGGACTGGTTGTGAAACTGGAGCGGGCGAAGGGATTCGAACCCTCGACCCCAACCTTGGCAAGCGAGAAATTGCGATGTCTCCACACTTGAGACCATTACGCCCAAATGCACGCCAATGCACTAGAGGCGCGGTTCGACGGGTTTCGTTGGCCGCGAGGCCTGTGAACGGAGCGGTGCTCTGATGAACTGACGTGAAGTACAACGAAACAGCGAAACGGTGACCGCGTGGTTACCGTGTGACATCATCACTTCATTCGGCGTAGCTTTCTGACCACCTTCGTCAGGGCATCTGCGTCGCTGATCCTTATAAAGACGTCTTTCAAAAGCGAAGCATCAGAAAACCGCCCCATTGCCATTCCTATTCCGCTGGTTGGGTCCGACTTCGAAAACAGTAAGCGCACTCTGGGGGTATCGTCATCAGGGTCGCGTTCTGGCGGGACGTACTCGATCTCATGCTTAAAGCGCTGGTAATGCTCGCCCCTGTGATTGATACGCCAACCAATGCCTTTCAACGCCGCGTTAATTTCCATGAACCGCTGAGTATGACCCAGCGCTTCGATGATAGCCCGTACTTTTGCCCATCTGCCGATGTTGTCCTCTGGCCATATCTCTGAGCAAAAGTCAGCTTCGGCTTCGAAAGCTTCGTCGATGGTCATAGCACACTCTGGGAGTTCGATTCTCCCTTCGTCGAAGACATCGACCCACATGATCCTGGCGCGGATTTGTGACAGTGGGTTTGATGACCATGAGCGTGCGGTCGTATCAAAATGTCCTTCGGGCTCGAAGTCGAGACCGCGGGCAATGAAATCCTTGACGCGGCCGAGGACATCCTCAAAAACGAAGACTATTCGATTAAGATGTAGCACATCAGGACGCGTCGGCGACCTTGATCCGCAGTTCTCCAACGCCGCTTCTGCTGCCTCAAACATATAGTCTAGCGTCGATTTAGCGTCGTCCTCATCCAAGCTGATCCGGTGTTCGATGGGAACCGGGATCAGGACAAGACGTGAGGGGCCAGCGTCAACGGATCCGAACATTCCGTACTTCGTCTCCGCTATCGACAATTCTGCAACCGCGTCGCCCATACGGCGAACTATTCCTTCCAACTTCGCCGAGGCCATTCGAGAAAGTTCACGCCGTATCCCCGCCCCCATAGCTCCGACTAGCGCCCGAGGTTTCGCTGAAACCTCGACTGGGTCAAAGTTTGCGGTCAGAAACGAAAGTCCGACCACCTTCTCTCGGTCATTTTTGACCGGCCAAACGCGGTCCAGGTACCTTTGGTCAAGCTTCAGGTCCGTTGCATAGGCGATTTCCTCGCCATCCGCATCAAGCACAACGACGCTGTTGTTAGGGCGGGGAAATATCTCAACGGTATAGGATTCTTGGATCGGGGCCGCACTATAAGCCTCGTCGCTTTCCACCTCTCCAACGTTGGCTCTGGCCGCCAACTCGGGTTCGCGGACGGTGCAGGGGTGTTTTGGCCACGGGGGGCCAAGCGGAGGATCGAAGAAGACCCGCCCCCCATCACGAGCTTGAAAGAAGAAAACCGACTCGCCGCAAACCGGGCATTTGGCGTTTGGGAAGGTGATTCCAAACTCCGAGCCTCCGCCAGACGTCATAGTCTGGCGCGGAACTATCGTTTGCTGCCAATCGGCCCGACGAACTCCGTGTTCACTAACCCAAAAAGTAGTGCCATAGGCATTGGTGCGATAATGGCCGGCTCGACGAAATCCAGTCATGCCTGCATGCTCCGTTAACTATAGAGCTCGTTCAGCTATTCTTTATCTAAATAATAGTTCCAGCACTTAACATCATTAATGTCGCTGCATTCCATACGGTCATATCGGATTCCAGCGACATTCATCCGGCCCGGTATCCAGTGTACCGTGGCGGTCCAGTCTCGCAAACGCATTCGTAGGGATCCGCCGTACCTCGATCCTCTTGGTAGGCACATGGTGCCGGGTAAGGCGCCTCTTCGACAGCGGCATAGCTGGCCGAGGTGCCCACCAAGTCCTAAGGAATCAATCCCAATTCCTATGACGATCAAACGGATTGGTACCAATACGAAGTTCAAAACGCCGGCACTTGGGGCAACGGAAATGATTGTCGAGCAGCAACTTCTCTCCCCACCTCACAATGACATGCTGTCCGTCACCCAGGCTGTCCCCGTCGAGGTCCAATTCAGTCACAGTATCCGACGCGCATTCCCTACAGCGCAACGTGATTTCTTTGAAATTGGCGGTCGTTATCTCATTGCACCTCGTACAGAGCACTGGCCAAA